>JAJYGT010000065.1 GCA_021785005.1 Actinomycetes bacterium | reverse complement strand
TCCGATCTCCACGCCACAATTGTAACCGATCATTTGCGTTATCTAGGAGAGACTCGTGCCATTCCCAATGATCGCGATAATGGTTCGAAAGGATCGACAATCTAACTGCATCAGCCTCGTTTTCCTTCAGTAATTCCCCAACAAATACTAAGTTTCCCAAGGACTTCGACATCTTTCTGCCACCAAGATATACCATGCCGACATGCACCCAAAAATCCACAAAGTTTTTCCCAGTGATACACTCCGACTGCGCTGCTTCACATTCATGGTGCGGGAAAAGCAAATCATACCCACCCCCATGAATATCAATTGTCTCTCCCAATTCACGCATTGCCAACGCCGAGCACTCAATATGCCAACCTGGTCGTCCTCGACCATAACGTGAATCCCATGACGGTTCGTCGGCCAGCGACGGCTGCCATAGAACAAAGTCGAGAGGGTGGTGCTTATTGGGATCATCTACACTTCCACCACGTTCTCGGGCGAGTTCAAGCATTTCATCTTCCCCAAGATGGCTTACCTCGCCGTATTTCCGAGCCTTAGAAACATCGAAATATACGCCCCCGCCCGCCTGATATGCGCAACCAGCGTCCAATATTTTTTGAATCAACAATAAAATGTCAGAAATTGCAGACGTTGCGCGAGGCTCGCTAAACGGTTTGCCCAATCCAAGGCCAGTCATATCTGAGTCAAAGCGTGCAATCTCCGTAGCGGCAAGGTCAAGGTAATTAACTTTTAACTGTCTCGCCTTTTCAAGGATCGAATCGTCTACGTCTGTGATATTTCTAACCCATCGAACCTGGTATCCTTCGTCGGTAATTACCCGTGACAAAAGATCAAAAGTTAGAAACACCGCGGCGTGGCCAAGATGCGAAGCATCATAGGGAGTGATGCCACAACTATACATCGTGACAACGTCGTTCTTTGGCTTTAGCTCTCTCGTTGTTCTTGTCGCTGAATCAAATAGGAACATTTTACTTACACCTTTAAGCCAGATAACTTCAAAGAACTACGGGTCTTATACTTCACATTAACATTTATCAACACTGCTGTCATCGCTTCAATTGCTTGCGCACTTGACAGTGATCCTGCGCAAATTCCCCGCGTGCCAGGAATTTCGTTTGCGAGTTCCACCACTTCATCACACGCGGCACCATCGTCGGAACAAACCAAGACGTCTAAGTCAAGAGGTTCAGAGATATTGCCCAACTCCTTGGCAGGAGCGTGATGAAATGCTCCCACGACTTTAGATGAGGGCAGCATCGAACTTAAATGCTCCGCGACAGACCCCCGAGGCAAAATTAGCGAACTCAAGGTCTTTTGTCGTTTATAAAGTGCATTCACCATGGTGACCACAATTTTTCCGCGGAGATACTCAACAACGCTGTCTATGACGTCTTCAGTGCCTTCCCAGGGCGTAGCCACCACCACGATGTCAGCACTTGCGGCACTCGCGTTGTCAGCGCCTACCAACCGCCCCTCTAACTGCGAATGAGTAGCTGTAAGACTTGCAACAAGCGTCTGCGCTCTCTTGGAATCACGTGATCCGATAGTCACCCTGTGACCCAAATCCGCATACCTCAAGGCAAATGCCGATCCCGCTGGTCCCGTGCCACCAAGCACACCGATACTTCTCTCAATTGCCATTCTCTCCAAAATAGACTCACATTGGGGTTAGGTACGCAAACTTGTTCGATTAGCTTATCTTTGGAACTTTTTTGACGTATGTCATGCAAGGCTAAATGATGGGAGAGAAAAGTGGGCATCTTAGAGAATAAGAAGATCCTCGTTACTGGGATACTTAACGACCAGTCTTTAGCATTCGCTGCCGCACGCGAGATACAGGCTCAGGGAGGTGAGGTTCTATTGACGGGATTTGGCCGAGGAATGTCGATTACGACACGCGTCGCGAACAAGCTAAAGGATACGCCCAAGGTATACGAACTCGACGTCACAAACCAAGAGCATTTTGACCAGCTTAGCTCTCAAATCCTAGCGGACCACGGTTCCCTTGACGGGGTGTTGCACTCAATTGGCTTCGCACCAGCAGCGTGCCTAGATCCTGACATGTTTGCAGCATCTTGGGCTGATGTGGCCACTGCAGTTCAAGTTTCGGCATATTCGCTCGCGCCAATGATCCATTCGCTTTTACCTTTGTTAAAAAAAGGTACAAATCCGTCAGTCGTTGCCCTGGATTTCGACGCCAAGTTTGCCTGGCCGGGTTACAACTGGATGGGAGTAGCAAAGGCGGCACTCGAATCGCTCAATCGATACATGGCAAGAGAAGCAGGTAGGGACGGGGTTCGCGTAAACCTAGTTTCCGCAGGACCTCTTCGAACGATCGCTGCAAAATCTATTGAGGGCTTCGCAAATTTCGAAGATATCTGGACAAGTCGTGCCCCACTGGGCTGGAATGTCACCGATCCAGAGCCGGTGGCAAAAGCAATAGTCGCTCTAATGTCGGACTTCTTCCCGGCAACTACCGGTGAAATAATCCATGTAGACGGCGGCTTCCATGCGGTTGGAGCCTAAAGATCAAGGCATCTGGCTTGAATTTCGCTCGCTAGATCTTGGAGAAACGACCGCACCGTCGACTCTGCGACACGATGCATCAAGAGTCGATCGATCGAAACCCCAATTCCGCCAAAGGGCGATAAATAGCTGCCTCTAAGTGCAATTCTAATATATCCCGGATCTAGCTCCAGGAACTCCAGGTCGCCGTCGAGCGTCGGAAAAAGAAATCGAGAATTTAAAGAGCGCCAAGCAATGGGCATTATGTATGATCGTTGGGAGCGTCGTGGAGCGCCTAACTCAACCTCCACGACCTTGGAAAATAATCCTGATGCATGCAACTTTGTGATATAGATTACACCGTCAGTCACAGATTTCTTAGCCGACGATCCTATCCAAGCGAAGTCTTGAAGTTTTGCCATGTTGATAATCGCATCAAATTTTGCATGCACATGAACAAAGTCGTAAAGAAAGGTTGCCGAGTCTGGCGGGCTCTGGTAAGTCGCTCCATCTCTTGTCTCGTTATTTACCATTGTCACATACCATCCGCACGCACTACCCTGAATTTGCTATCACCATTACCGAACTTGTTAGGCGCATCATTTTCACTCGCCACCGACTTCTCATAACTCATAAAAATGGCAATAGTGCAAGTTTGCACGCAAATGGTGGCTCATCTTAGGGCAAAAAGTCACATTGATCCAAATGTCATGAAATATTTAGGCTGCGTATAAATCTTCCTACGATTTAGCAAAGCCGCGACCGACCAAGATGTCTTACAAAATAAAGTTTTTCTGCAACGCGTTAATTTTTAAAAAGACAGACCTTACCAATTGACGTGCGCTAACGTTAATTATCCCCACGGAGGGCAAACATAAACAACTGTTCTCAACACCAATTTTGTATCGATAAGGACCTCTAACATGAGTGGCAGAAAACACAATAGCAAAGCAACGAGATTAGCCAAATTTCTCTTGTCTTTTCTTGCGATCATTCTCCTCTTGTTCTATGGCGGTGGTGGGATATATTTCTCGAACACAATCGACCAACAAGGACTAAGTGCCAAGACGCTCATTTCAGAAAAACCCACCTACAACATTATGGTGAGAGCACTGACGTCATCAACCATCACCTTGGCACTGGACCGATTTTCACCAACAGAAATATCAGAGCCTGGGACATGGGGTTTGGAATGGCCTAACGGTTATGGACAGATAACAACGATAATTTCGCATACTGCCAAGTTTGTTGTGCGTAGATTTCAACTACTTCAAGGTCAAAAGCCTAAGGTGGGAGCCTTGGTTGCATTCGATGTGCGCGCATATCCTGGCGACCCATCCCAAGCTCTAGGGTTCGCGTTCCAAAACGTTTATTACCCTGGTCCTTTGGGCAATTATCCCGCGTGGTTCGTCCCAGGCAACCAATCCACCTGGGCCATAATGGTACACGGCAACGGCATGACGCGCAGAGATGGAATGCGGATGCTCCCTCCCGTGCACAAAATGGGATTACCGACACTCATGATTACCTACCGCAACGATCCCGGTGCTCCATCTTCTAAATCTGGCCTTTTGCGTTACGGGCTAACCGAATGGCTCGATCTTCAAGCTGCAGTCAAATATTCGCTACTACATGGCGCCAAACATGTGGTGTTATTGGGTTTTAGTATGGGTGGCGGCATTGTTACCAATTTTTTGATACAGTCGCCGCTTTCCAAGTATGTTAGCGCTGTTGTCCTTGACGCCCCTATGCTCGACTTCTCTCAAACAGTAAACTACGATGCAAGCTTGATGACGCTGCCTTTGATTTCGGTTCCAATTCCTCAGACCCTAACTGATACAGCGAAATGGATTGCTGGCATTCAATACGGTGTCCAGTGGTCCAAGCTCGATTACCTGCAACATGTCAACAAGATCAAAATTCCGATACTCCTATTTCAGGGTCTATCCGACAAAACGGTACCGCCAGAAACATCAAACGCTCTCGCCAAAGATCTTCCCCAGCTAGTCACATACGTCACAACCCCTGACGCTGGGCACTTAGAATCTTGGAACCTCAATCCAAAGCGCTACGACGCCCAGTTGACTGCATTCTTGACTCAAAATCTCGCACAGTAGATTTTAAACTATTATTTAGCTGGCATCACTTTGGCAATAATGACGTGATTCTGGAAGGTTTCCCCTTGCTTGCCGTTTGGAAGGATCACGAGGCAGTACCTGACCAGCAATCGCGTTCAAGGTCACGATCCACAAATCCAGATTGTTCTCGCCCAAGCGTCTTTTTCGATAAGACCAAAAGCTAATTTCATTCTCTGGCAATAATTTTCGTCGCATTAAAGACGGCCCAGAAGCGCAGACAAAAGCCACGAATCCTAAATTACCCTAATCCTTATAAAGTCTGAGCGGCGAAACTTGAAATGTAAATCTGTGTTAGTTTTAAAAATGATGCATTTGCATCAATCCTGGTTCAACGAAATCTTGTTAGCCACAAACACACATAGAGAAGTAGCGTTCGTAAAATTCACCCTCTGATCTCCAGGAATGTCATAGGCTTTGACGCGATTGCTTAAGAGCGCTAGGTGTGGCATTACTTTCAAGCACGTGAGCTTTGTTTTGAGTCAACCTGAACCTGAAATTATTCGGCCGAGCCGGTGACGATCGCCCAGGCCCACCCAGCAGATGCGCGCCGGCAAGCCCTGGAATGCAATGCGCTGTTCGGCCATGTCCAGCCAG
>JAJYGT010000029.1 GCA_021785005.1 Actinomycetes bacterium | reverse complement strand
GCACGCAGTAGTTTTTCGCGCTCTTTAACTAGTTGTCCAGGTGTCGCTTCTAGTCCTTTTTTGTCAAGACGCATTAATAAACCTCTGGCCAAAATATCGCCAAATTCTTCACGCGCGTTTCCTTCAAAAACTACAAACCAAAATGGTCGAGTCACTTTATGGTCAGGAGCAGCCGCTCCTGCTCGAAGAATTGTAATTAGTTCGGAATCGCTTGGGCCTGGACTCTGTAATTTCCCCACAGATCTGCGACGAAAAATAGTTTGAATTGCACTATTGGTATTGGTTCTCAAGTACGTGTCCAATCTAAACTATGATGGTTTTTCAAGCAATAAAACTAGGTGTCGGTAGCAAGTTGACAATCTAATGCCCTTCCTACCAACCCCGCTGAATCCAAGACTCAAGATGCATAGATTCAGCCCCGATAGTACTAGATCCACCATGCCCAGGAAGAATAATTGTACTTGGGCCAAATTTCGCAAAAATTTTTCGGTCAATAGATTCAATTATTTGCTGAAAATTTCCACCCGGGAACTTCGTTGCACCTGGTCCACCAGGGAATAACGTATCGCCAGTTAGCAGTAACGGTGTGCCTTGCACATAATATGTAAGAGAACCAGGCGTATGACCAGGTGTGTGTATGACCTCGATTTTCAAGCGACCAACTTGTATGACATCGTCCTGACCAATGATTTGATCATAGCTCTCAAGCATCGACGAATCTTCTTTTGAAACGGCAACCGAATACCCTGCATCCCTTATCTCTGGCACCGCAGCAATATGATCCCAATGCCCATGTGTTTCAAGTACCACATCAACTCTAAATTTTTCGCAGAGTTCCAGTAGTTTCTCATGCTCGTTGGCCGCATCAATCATTGCGGACTTCCCGGTCTGGACGCATTGAATGACAAAAACGTTATTATCAATCGGTCCGACGACGACCTTATACAACGCGACGCTTGAATCTTGATGCAGGGTAATAAGTTGTGAAGTGTCCATATCGCTCCGTTTTGTTCCAGATTAGCATCTTCTACACGCTTAGGTAATTTAGCCAGCTAAATTACCTCGATTATGTAATCGACAGATACGAATTTAATTTTAGGTAGATTGAAATAACACACTAAGCCGATTACCACGACTGCTGAGCGAGAACAAGGATCCAATATCTATGCATTTTGCACTTTCCGGTGAGCAGGTTGAACTACGCAACTCCCTTAGAAAATTCTTTGCCGATAAAGCTCCTGTATCAGCAGCCCGAAAGCAAATGACAACGCCAGATGAATTCGACCAAATCGTATGGAAAACGATGGCAACACAGCTCGGGTTGGTTGGTCTTTGTTTGCCAAACGAGTTTGGGGGCTCGGAGTTTTCAATGGTTGAACTTGGAGTCGCACTACACGAAATGGGACGTAATCTCTATTCGGGGCCATTCTTTTCCACGGTTGTTTTAGCTGCCAACGCGTTGCTATTTAGCGGCGACAATGCCATGAACCACGAATATCTACCAAAAATCGCAGCGGGTGAGCTGCTGGGAACGCTGGCAATTACAGAGGGCGATACTTGGGACTTTTCTGCAATCGAAACAACAGCCTTAAGCGTTAATAATGAGTGGTTCATTGATGGCGCAAAGCAGAACGTACTAGACGGCGCAATCGCTGAGTTCTTCGTGGTATCTGCTGTCGCGAATGGTCAGCTCTCACTTTTCCTAGCCGACAGATTATCCAGCAACATTGACGTCAGAACATGTAAAACACTTGACGAAACCAGAAACATGGCTACTGTCAAATTTCGCAATACTCCAGTCAGGTTACTGGGGAAACTAGGTGACGCACAAACAATTCTCAGCAAGACACTACAAATTGCAAACATCGCAATCGCATGTGAATCGGTTGGTTCAGCCGAAAAATGCTTAGAAATGTCTGTAGATTATGCCAAGCAAAGGCAGCAATTTGGTCGCTCAATCGGTAGCTTTCAGGCGGTAAAACACAAATGTGCAGAGGTTCTCCTCGAGGTCGAATCCGCCAAAAGCGCGGCACTTTACGCGTGCTGGTCTGCAAGTGAAAACAACGACGACCTGGAAACTGTCGCACTTCTCGCAAAGGCCTTTTGCACCGATGCGTTTTTCCGCGCTGCCTCAGAGAATATTCAGATACATGGAGGAATCGGATTCACCTGGGAGCATGATGCCCATCTATTTTTCAAGCGCGCGAAAACTTCTCAACAACTTTTCGGAGATCCAAGCTCTCTCAGATTAAAGCTTGCGGACAAGATTGGAATTTGAGCAAAAATATTTTTGACTAAGGAACTTTCCCAAACGCCAAGTGATCCGCTTTTGGTATTTTCCTTGAAAGTCATATCAAGTCAATAATTTAACGGGGTTTCATAGGAGACATAATGGAAAATGAAAACAAGTATCAAGATGTTTTGGGAGAATTAAAACCGTCTGTACTCGCTCTTCGCAACGAAATTCCCGAAGTGTGGAAAGGATACGCGGACTTACATAAAGCTGCCATGGCAGACGGAGAACTTTCAGGAGCGACCAAAGAGCTGATCGCGCTCGCTCTCGCGATCGTCCGTCAATGCGACGGGTGTATTGCAAGTCACGCCCGTAGCGCAGTGAGACGTAACGTGACACCGAAACAAGTCGCCGAAATGGTTGGCGTGACCGTACTCATGTCTGGCGGTCCCGCAACGGTCTACGGCCCAAGGGCGTTTGAGGCATTCTTGGAGTTCTACTCCAAATCAACTAGCACACCCTAGATTAGCTAGACAGATTGAACATCGAGGCTCGGGCTTATCGCGAACCGCCGAATTAGCAACTTCTCAATAAGGCAAAAACATGATCGAGACAATTGAAACTGGAACTGGGAACCTTTCGGTTTTTTACGTTGAAGATACGAAGGCTAAAGCAAATCACAAGCAGCCTGAACGTTTAGCATTGCTCTTTTATGGTGCACCGTCAGCACCCCAAACCGACGAAGTAGACGCTGACTTGTTTCTAGAGTCATTTGCAACTCGACTTGCAGCTAGCTCTAATTCATTTGTCGCTGTCGTTTTACTGCGCGGAGTCGGAAGCTCAACCGGTAGTTTTTCCCCCATGGGATGGACTCAAGACGTCCAAGCGGTTTGTGAACACCTTGGCGTAATGATGCCAAGCGCTCGTGTGTATCTAATAGGCTTTGAGCTCGCATCCATCGCGTGCTTGGCAGCGGCGACCGAACTAGAGCAGGTTGCCGGGGTGGCAACAATTTCAATTGTTCCCACGATTCCCCCTTACGGACTTTCGTACGACGACCTTGCCAATCAACTAAAGAACCTAGGGGTCGATGTTCCAAATTCACCGGACGAGATTAACGCTTGGGAGAGCGAATTTCAAGCGATCAACCCAAGTGTCATTGCGCCGAGATTAGGTAACACTCCGTGGCTGGTGATTCATGGCGCAAACGATACAGGAGTGCCAGAGCACGAAGTTCGTCGACTCATGGAGGACGTTGCGGGATTCGGAGACCTACACATGATCACCGCGGGCGCCGACTCAGTACGCGCCGACCCGCGAGTCCTGGCGTTGCTTGTGGGATGGATAGCTAGAACGGACAGCAACCCAAAATAGCGCTTGGTTCGGCCTATGGGCAACAACAGTCGGGATCTGCACTCACACTGTAAATGCGCGCAACTGAAATCTCAAGGTGCTAGGTTCGACGGACACTTAAGATGATCTAATCGAAATTTCGATCAATCGCTATTCTTAGCTCTCGCGCGGCCCGGAACGCATCCTTGGCGTCGACGATATATCGAACAACTACGAAGTGGCTGACTCCAATCGGTATCAATTCTTCAATTTTTGCGGGCGTAATACCACCAGTTACAAAGACTGGATACTTGGAGTGACCCACTGCGTAATTTAGATATGACAATCCGGTAGGAGCTCTACCGGGCTTGGTGGGAGTAGCCTCTATTGGGCCAGCGGATATATAATCTACGGGTTCATTCTGAGCAGCGTCAAGTTCACTCTGGGCGTGTGTAGAGCGACCGATGATTACATTTTGGGACAACATGGCTCTTGCATCCATTGGCGAAATATCACCTTGACCAAGATGAACTCCATCAGAGCCAACCACGCGGGCAATATCTACACGATCGTTGATAAAAAAAGGTACTCGATTCTTGTCTGTGATCTCTTTTATGGCAACTGCGCTCGCAATAATGGGTTGCGCCTCTGACGTTTTCTCGCGGAGTTGGACTACGTCCACGCCTCCGTCGATTGCCGCGCGTGTAATATCTGCAATTGACTCAGATAGACCTAGGCAAAGATACAGTCGACGATTCGACATGTCATATTTATTGGTCAAATCACGCTTTCTTAGATAATTTCATAGCCGCTTTGAATTCACGAACTTTCAACAAAGATTCTGTATCAACGATATCGGCCACGCTCATATAAGTACCCTGTGCGCCAAAGGGTTCGCAAACCGTTTCCCAGCTGGAAACCGACAAATCCTTTTGCTTGCCAAGCAATGCTATAAAAATCTTTGTTTTGTCCTTTCCGAATCCCGGTAATGAAGAAATACGCCTAAACAGATCCTTCGCATCTAGTGCATCCATCCAAATTCTCGAGGCATCATTACCGTAATCTTGAGCCACAATCGAGCAAACATCGGCGACCCGCTTGGCCATCGACATAGGGAATCGATGCAGCGCAGGCTTTATCGCAAAAATCTCCTCTAATTTACTGGGATCCATTGACGCAATCTTTAGAGCGTCTAAAGGTTCCCCAAGTCTTTGTTCTAGCAGGTATGGAGCTATGAATGCACGCTCCATTGGTATTTGCTGATCTAAAACCATTGCAATCAATACAGCAATTGCCGAGTTATCCAAAAGCTGGTCGGCCCGTTCATTTTGCGCGAGTACAAAACTCATTGCAGTCCAATCTAAATCAAATTTGGTCGTAAAATTATGTTAACTACAACATGGTAAAAAGTCTTAAAGACTACTGTTGAACAGCAGTTAAGTTTGGACTGAGCACTAACTAAATTGCATGTAACGGATTTGGCGCACTAGGGTTAATTTCAAATCGACGTATAGCGTTGTCCACTTCTGATACATCGATCTCCTTGGACTGGGTCAATGCATACAGTACCCCGACGACCACATGCGCGACATCGATTTCAAAGTACCTCCGCAAGTTTTCTCGCGTATCAGAACGACCGAACCCGTCAGTTCCAAGTGGAGTAAAATTCCGGCTAGCTAGAAAACGACCAACTTGATCCGGAACTGCCTTCATAAAATCCGTAACTGCAACAATCGGTCCGTAGGATCGATCCAAAACTGAATTTATATATGGAATTTTCTTCTCCGAAAAGGGATTGAGCCGATTAAAGCGCTCGCAATCGAGCGCCTCCTCGCGTAATGACTTATAAGACGTCACAGAATACAGGTCGCAAGCCACGTGGTATTCATCCAAAAGTATTTGTTGAGCGTCAACCGCCGCCCTCCAAGCCGTTCCAGAAAAGAGTATCGTGGCGCGTCTAAAGCCGTTCGAATCCTGAAGCGGGGTTCCAGCTGAAAAAAGATAGATGCCTTTTATAATCTGCTCTTTAAAGTTTGCAAGCTCGACATTCTCAGGAACTGCGGGCATCACATAATTCTCGTTATACAAAGTTACGTAAAAGATCTCATCCTTTTGAGCTGCACCATACATTTCGTCAATTCCGTGTTCAATGATCGTCGCCATCTCGTACGCAAATGCAGGGTCATAGGCACGCACACTTGGCACAGTCGATGCCAGTATCAAAGAGTGACCATCGTTATGCTGTAAGCCTTCTCCCATCAATGTTGTTCGACCCGCAGTGCCAGCCATTAGAAATCCTCTTGCCCGAGCGTCGCTAGCAGCCCAAATCTGATCTCCAGTACGCTGAAACCCAAACATAGAATAAAACATATAAAACGGAATCGTTGGACAGTTGAAAGTCGAGTAACTCGTGCCCGATACTTGAAAACTTGCCATAGATCCAGCTTCCGTAATACCCTGCTCTAAAATTTGACCATCCTTGGCCTCTTCGTACGACAAAAGCAAACCAGCATCTACGGGAGTATACAACTGACCTTGGGAAGCATAAATTTTTACGTCTTTTATAAGAGATTCGAGGCCAAAGGTTCTTGCCTCGTCGGGGATTATCGGCACCACTCTCTTGCCAACTCCAGGATCGCGGACGAGGTTTTTTAGTAGCCTCGCGAACGCCATGGTGGTAGAAACGGGCACCTTGCCCGAACCTTTAAAAAACTCCGAAAATGTCTGTTCAGCTGGCGAGGGTAACGGGTTTCGGTGCGCAATGCGTTGGGGTGATTCGCCACCAAGTGCATTTCGTTTGCTCAGCATATATTCGTGGACGTCCGTACCGGGTTGCGGACGATAATAAGGTGGAAGCTTTCCTTCAAGTGCCTCTGAAGGTATCTCGCCTTGTAGCCCAAGCGTCTCACGTAGCGCGACCATTTGATCGCCGCTCATTTTTTTAATTTGATGAGTGGCATTCCGCGATTCTATTCCGGTTCCAAGAGTCCATCCCTTTACCGTTTTTGCTAGAATCGCCGTAGGTGCACCCACAAATTCAGTTGCAGCCTTATATGCGGCATAGAGCTTCTTGTAATCGTGACCACCTCTTGGAAGTTTTTCAAGCTCCAAATCACTTAAATGTTCAACGATTCGGCGCAGTCGAGGATCTGGCCCAAAGAAGTTTTCCCGGATATAAGCACCAGATTCGGTAGCCAATTTCTGATACTCACCGTCACACGTTGAATTCATCTTGTTCAACAATACACCGTCGACGTCACGAGCCAGAAGTTCATCCCACGGGGTACCCCAAATTACTTTTATAACGTTCCACCCCGCACCGCGAAACGTCGCTTCGAGTTCTTGAATAATCTTTCCATTCCCGCGCACCGGGCCGTCAAGACGTTGAAGGTTACAGTTCACGACCATTATTAGATTGTCTAGCTTCTCGCGACCTGCTAATGAAAGCCCGGCTACAGTCTCGGGCTCATCAAATTCACCATCTCCGACAAATGCCCATACCCGTGAATCAGAAGTATCGAAAATTCTACGATCTCGAAGGTATCGATTAAAATACGCCTGGTAAACAGCCGTTAGTGGGCCAATGCCCATCGAAACTGTAGGGAATTCCCAAAAGTCAGGCATCGCACGCGGGTGTGGATAAGACGAAAGACCATTGCCATGAGTTTCCATCCTGAAGTTATCCATTTGCTCTTCGTTCAATCTACCTTCGACGAAGGCTCGAGCGTATATCCCTGGCGAAGCATGACCCTGAAAAAACACCTGATCTCCGGCATTACCGCCTGACTTACCGCGAAAGAAATGATTAAATCCGACCTCGTAAAGCGCTGCCGAGCTCGCATATGTAGCAAGGTGTCCACCAAGGCCGTCAGAATTGATATTGGCGCGGGTCACCATCACTGCCGCGTTCCAACGAATGTACCGACGAATTTGGCGTTCCATTTCCTCGTCGCCAGGAAACCATGGCTGCTGCTCGGTAGGAATGGAATTGAGATATGGTGTAGATACGGTGGCAGGAAACCCGACTTGGGATGCTCTAGCAGATTCTAAAAGCCGCATTAAAATGTAGCTTGCCCTTGATTTGCCCTTGCCTTCAACGAGTGAGGCAAATGAGTCCACCCATTCGAGCGTCTCTTCTGGATCTATATCAGGGATTTGGTGGGAAAAGCCGTCAATTATCATTTTCACTTCTTAGGTTCTAGCACGAAAAGACCGTTATATTGCGCGTGTTGATGTTACAAGTCCTACTGCAAAGAATAGACGCTAGCACACCAAACCTTGGTTGATAGTGCAATCTCACTTGCCATAAATGGTGACCGCGGCGCAAATAATTCGTGCAACCAATGATCAGGATACAAAAGCGGCTCATGTTCCCCGCGTGACGAATCTAATGTTCGCTCGACTAGTTCGTATCCAGTTCGATTTGGACATCGTTTCGCGTTCTTTTTGACCTAGATTCTAATATATGGATATATCTAAATCATCAGTTTTGGTTACAGGTGGCGCATCCGGGCTCGGTGCCGCTACAGTGCGGGCGCTGGTAGCTGCTGGAGCTTTTGTCACAATCTTCGATTTCGACAAAGACAAATCTATATCGCTAGCTCAAGAGCTAGGATCAAGAGTAACACCTTGCGTAGGTGATGTCTCTAGTGAAAATGACGTAAGTGACGCTTTTCTACGAACTGAGTCAATTGCGCCATTACGTCTTGTTGTAAATTGCGCCGGGGTCGGCTACGCTGCTCGCACGTTATCGCGCGATGGTTTACCGCATAATTTGGACGACTTTGAACGCGTAATCAAGGTGAATCTTATCGGGACATTCAATGTATTGCGACTAGGTGCAAAGACAATTTCTCGGGTAGAGCCTGCCGACGACGGTGAGCGTGGAGTAATCATCACTACGGCGTCGGTCGCAGCGTATGAGGGTCAAATCGGTCAAGTCGCGTATTCAGCGTCAAAGGGCGGGATCGTCGCAATGACGTTACCAGCCGCACGAGATCTATCTCCTTTGGGCATCCGCGTCGTGGGAATAGCACCGGGTATCATGGACACTCCTCTTTTGGGTCAGCTTCCTCCCGAAGTCAAAATTGGGCTCGGCGCTGTAGTTCCGTTTCCAAGACGACTTGGGCTCACGTCGGAGTATGCGTCTTTGGTGCTCGAAATAGCTCGAAACCGATACCTAAACGGCGAAGTTATCCGTTTGGATGGTGCGCTTAGGATGGCACCTAAATAACCCATCGACTTGCCATTACAACTAGCGCCCGGTCATTCTCGTGGAAATCTTGACCACAGATGCAATTGCTTTGCATTCGCAGGTCTGATACCCAACTAAATGAGCGGCTAGGCTCAGTGATCGGGTTACGCTGAAACTTCTTTGTATCCAGTACGCTCTAACTCAAATGCCAAATCTACATCCCCGGTGCGCTGGATCGAGCCATTCGCAAAAACATGAACAAAATCTGGTTTGAGTTCTTTTAGCAGTCTCGAGTAGTGGGTAATTGCAACGACCCCAATGTTTGTTTCAGAGACCATTCTAGCCAAGCTCCGAGCGACATCTCGAAGGGCGTCGATATCTAGACCAGAATCTATCTCGTCAAGAACGGCCATCCTGGTTCCAAAAGTTGCTAACTGCAGCGTCTCGGCCCGCTTTTTCTCTCCACCAGAAAACCCGACATTTACGCTTCTGTAAAGCAATTCCTTGGACAAACCGATGGCAATGGCTTCACGCTCTATACTCGCCCGCGTAATCTCCGCTGAGGTCAAACCCAGCTTGTCAACTTCACGTACGAGATCAAAGAAACTAACGCCTACAAGTTCGCCGGGGTATTGGGAAATTAAAAATAGCCCTAATCGAGCACGTTCGTACGTCGGAAGCGAAGTCAAATCAACGCCACCGAGGCGAATCGTGCCCCGCGTAATTTTATAACCGGGTTTGCCCATAATTGTGGAAGCCAAGGTGGTCTTACCTGAGCCATTAGGTCCCATAATCGCATGAACTTCTCCAGGTGCAACTTTCAGTGTCACACCCTTTAGTACTTCCTTATCGCCAATACTTACCCACAAGTCGTCTAGCTCAAGGTCTAAACCCATTGAAGCAGACGCGCCAAGAGTGTTTACCATTTAAATATTCACCCAAACCTTTCCGTCTTCGGCGTAAATTTCATAGGTCGCAACTGCGCGTGTAGCTGGAAATGTCGTCGGTTTCCCAGTCTCAAGTGAAAACGTACTTCCGTGCTTCCAACATTCGATCTCTTTTTCCTCAGCGTAGACTTCTCCTTCGCTAAGGGAAATCTTGGCGTGCGAACACGTATCCGCAATTGCAAAAAAGTCGTCTCCGAGCCGAATAACAGCAATACTTTCAGTACCTACAACCACTTTTACAGCTGTACCTGAAACGAAATCTTCTAACGAGCCGATAAGATGCTGTTCGGTCATTTCTTTAGTCCTTCAAGCTTTTGATCAACGAATTTCCCTACCAACTGCGATACTGCCTGTGAGGATAAACCCTCAAGTATCTCGTTGAAAACCCGCGAACTATCAACTGCTCTCCCGTTCTTGGATCAATTCCGCGAGATTCCAGGTAAAAAATTAATTCTGGATCAATAGGTCCTACCGCAGATGCATGAGAACAGCGCACATTATTTTCCCTGATGTCTAAGTTAGGGACCGAATCCGCGCGTGCTCCGCTAGACAAAACAAGGTTTCGGTTGGTTTGAAAAGCATCCGATTTTATGGCACCTTCTTCAATCCTAACCAACCCCGAATATACCGAATGCGATGTTCCTGCAACCGCGCCTTTGAAGAGCAAATCAGAAAATGTATTTGGAGCCAAATGGTCTTGCAGCGTTCGAAAGTCCAGCATTTGATTACCGTCTGCGAAATACGCCGCCTTGAGATATGCTTTTGACGCCTGGCCAAGCAGATGATTTTCACAGCGCACTCTGGCATAATGACCACCGAAGCTAAATGCCCCATATTGGTAATTTGCTTCACGCTGCAAGTAGCTATTTATGTTGGCCACATGGTACGCGTCCGCGTTCATATTTTGAATTTGAAAATGGCCAAGCCTTGCGCGGTCACCAAGGTATAAATCAGTAGAGGACGCGACGAACGAATCAGTTGCGCCACCAACATGAGCCTCAATAAGCTGAGCGACGGATCCATCACCTAATTTTAAGGATATCTTTGGCAAAAAAGTTTGGGAGGTGCCAACGCCGGAGACGATCACAACAATAGGACCTGATAACACCGTATCTTTTGGAATATCAATTACGTAAACGTCTTCGCTGTAGGCCTCGGTATACAGCCCAAAAAAATCCGAACTCAACTCTATATTTTCCAAAAAGCTTGAACCTAGGTCCAAAGCTCTCGATACTACTGCCTCGCTAGAACCGTTTGGTTCATAAATAGATGCTGACCCAGGCTTAAGCATCAAGACTAACTTTCCACTCGCAGCTAAGTCAGCAAGATCATCAGGAAAATCAGTACCAAGCTCTTCTAGTTTTGCAAGCTTGGGAAGATCACGACGAAGTACGAGGTCGCGCTCTAACAGCTCGCCGACCCTGGAATATCTCCAAATTTCCTCGGCATCGGTCGGAAATCCCATCTCTAGTAGGCGTTTAAGCGCATCATCGCGCCGTGCGACCAACCAAGCTGGAACATTGTTTGAAAAAATAGCGCCGGACGTATCAAACCCGTGGATCACGTTTTCCATGTTTTGCAAATCTACCTTAATGTACTGTGATAGACAATTAATTTCTACTATCACGATAGTGGAATATGTTCAAAAGCTAGGCTACCTAATTAAAGACATCCAAAAGTACTAAACGAGACTCCCGGAATTTAACAGCCACACTTATCGGCGTTCAGGCCTGTAGCGAGGTAGGATCTTGTTGTGACGACCTTCGAAACGCTAGAAATTTCAGTTGTAGAACGCATAGGAAATATCATCATTGCGCGCGAACAAAGTCTAAACGCATTCAACCGACAGTTCTTCGACGACCTATTGCACGCATGTGAAATGATGCAAATGGACAAAAATGTTCGGGCAATCGTCTTGTCAGGCAAGGGCAGTAACTTTAGTGTTGGACTTGACCTAAAAGATCAAAAATTCCGAGACGCCGTCGCTGCCATGTCAGCAACTGAGACATCACGGCGAATATATCGAGAAGTAAAACAACTTCAACGATCTATCTCGTCTTTAGCATCCGTAGGAGTACCAACGATCGCATGCATTAGTGGATACTGTATCGGAGCGGGCCTCGATCTCGCCGCAGCATGTGACATGCGAATCGTTAGCGAGGACGCCTCATTTTCTCTGCGCGAAGTGAGAATTGCGATGGTGGCTGATCTTGGGTCACTGCAACGACTCTCAAAAATAATTTCTCGTGGTCACCTTTTTGAACTTGCTCTTACCGGAGTTGACTTTAGCGCTGGACGTGCATTTGAACTGGGCTTAGCAAACAAAGTTTGCAGCACGAAGGAATCCGCGCTCATGCATGCAACTGAACTAGCCGGTACTATTGCCAGTAATTCTACACTCGCAGTTCAAGGAACAAAAGAGGTTCTGCGAACCATGTATGACGCAGACCTAGAGCGCGACCTTGATCGTGTCGCGCTTTGGAACGCGGCTTTTTTGGGCTCCCACGATTTCAACGAGGCAACGCTGTCGTTTCTGGAACACCGAAACCCGAAGTTCAATGGAACCTGATCACTTCTCACATGATCAAAAAAGCTGTTACTTCGTTACTTAGATTTCCAGCGAAACTTACGACGACTCTTAGCCACTTTACCCAAATCCTCCAACGCATCAGGAATCACCCCGTTTACGACATCCTCTGCAGCATCTAGCAACTCTGAAATATTCTGGTCAGCACCCAAGGGGATGTCTCCGACCGGTCGTGGAACAAGAGAGCCATGATGCCACGCAACGTCGGCGAGGCGGCGTTCATATTTCGGACAATCTTCGGGGCAACGCCACGGTGCTTCTGGAGCGAGGTCTAGCGAACAGAACCTAGCTATATCACCTGTTTCGTATGTGCGACTTTGAAAATGCTTACACTCTTCTCGCATCGGCATAAAAATCTTTTCTCCCAGAGTTATCAAGCATACAAGAGTGCGAATTGATTTGTCCAAAAAATCAAGTACACAGCCTATTGAGCATTGAAGTCATAGGCCGTTAGTTCGGACCACTATCACGCTAGCAGGCTCACGCAAGTCAGTCGATATGCCCAATGTTTTCACAGTATGTGTTTAAATACCTACAGTTCTAAACAAATCTAACTGATGAGTTCAAAAGCGATTTAAACACCAAGTAGACGATCGAAGACGTCTAGACAACTTGCTTTATTGCAATAGCGCTCAAGAAGGAGGAGAGAGGGGCCCCTTTTCAACTCTCTTTTTGGGTCGCATAAAAGTTATCGGCAGTTCTAGTGATACCTTTAGCGATATTTCAGAAACTTCAAAGGTTTCGCGCCGATACTAGTTCCATAAGAGATATTTCTAGGTGCGTACGCACCCTTTCACGGGAAAGATTACGAGCGTGGACAAAAACTTTGAAGACAATAACCCTTTGGACGAACCCACAATGGAACAACCAGGTTCGGGGAATCAACGATACGAGCCGAATAATATCACCGACCCATTACAAGAACCGCAAGGCGGAAGATTCAACCAGGGATACAACTTTGAGCGCCAAAACATGAGCAGCGACCCGACCTTAGGTGATCTGGGCGAACAGCCAACTTCTGGTAACTCTGGTGATCGTTCAACCCACACACCCTACACCCCTGCATCAGGAAAAGTGTCACGGGCGCGTGGTGGGAACGGAAGGCTTTTTGCCGGAGTATCTGGAATTGCCTTGGTAATCGGTGGGGTCGGTGGGTTCGTCGGATCAAAACTCGCGAATCAAACGTCAACGACAACTGCCGCGCCAATTGCAGCAGTAACAACCGCACCAGCAGTAAGTGGACAAAACAGCGCGGCGATACAGTCGTCCAATGGTACCGCCAACATCCAATCCATACTGGCAAAGGTCGAGCCTGCAATCGTTGACATCTCTACTACGGGCTACCAGTCCACTGGATTTTTTGGCGGTACCAGCCAGTTTCAAGCAGCAGGCACCGGTATGATAATTACCTCTAGCGGCGAAGTACTAACAAATGCACATGTCATAGCAAACGCGTCGTCTATCAAGGTCACCTTGCTAGGTAAATCCACCTCCTACACAGCGACAGTTATTGGCTCTAGCACCGCGCATGATGTGGCTGTTCTACAAATTCATGGAGCAACCAATTTGCCGACTGTGACATTTGGCAAATCATCTCAAGTCCAAGTTGGAGATAGTGTTGTTGCAATTGGCAACGCATTAGCTTTACAAGGACTCCCGACAGTCACTCAAGGTATAGTATCAGGACTAAATCGATCACTTCCAACCAATACCACCACTCTTAATAATCTAATCCAAACTGATGCACCAATTAACCCCGGCAACTCTGGTGGTCCTCTTGTGAATGCCTCAGGTCAAGTAATTGGCATGAATACAGCGATTATTTCAAGTACCGGTACCGAACCTGCTCAAAATATTGGATTCGCAGAATCGATCGATTCCGTGCTGCCAATCGTCGCCCAAATTCAGGCGCATCCAAACACATCGTCTTCCCTGGGAACAGTATCGAGTCGAGGTTATCTCGGAGTTGCAGTTCAAAACCTGACTGCACCACTCGCGCTTCAATTAGGTCTGCCAGCAACCACTACTGGCGCCCTAGTTGATCAAGTTACTCCTGGTTCACCAGCAGCAAATGCCGGGATTAGTCCGGGTTCGGTCATTACGAAGGTCAACTCGACACCGATTACCTCGGACGCGATCTTGGTAAGTGTTATCCAGGCGCAGAAGGCAGGCGACAGCGTCACCGTATCATGGGTGGACGCTAACGGTCAAAATACCGCAACAATAACACTTGCTGCAGCGCCAACTGCATAGCGACACAAAATGAGGTAGAATTTCTTGACAACCCTTTACAGCAACAGGAATCGATTACAGTTGGCAGATAAAAATACATCGCCGCGAGTACTGGTAATAGACGACGAGCTTTCCATTAATTTCAATGGCTCTAACGTATCAGGGCTACACAGTTGAAAAAGCGCTCGGCGCGCGCGACGGGTTAGACAAAGTAAGGACGTTCTCACCGGACATCATTTTACTTGACATTATGATGCCGGAACTAGATGGCTTTGAAGTGGCACGACGTCTACGAATGGAACGAAATGAAACGCCAATTATTTTCTTGACAGCCAAAGACACCACGGAGGATAAAGTCTCAGGCCTAAAGTTAGGAGCTGATGATTACGTTACAAAGCCCTTCTCTTTAGAGGAGCTGGCAGCACGGGTAGATGCAGTAGTTCGACGCACAAAAAAAGGGGGAGAACACCCATCACGAGTTGTTTTTGCAGATCTTATCCTTGACGTGGAAACTCATGAGGTATTTAGGCGTGGTCAGCCAATCGAACTAACATCCACCGAATTCAACCTTTTGCAGTATTTGATGGAGAACGCGCGCCGCGTCGTATCAAAAACCCAAATTCTCGACCATGTCTGGCATTATGATTTCGGTGGAGATGCAAATATTGTAGAAACATACGTTTCGTATTTGAGAAAGAAAATTGACGCCGAGGATGAACCATCTCTTATACGAACGGTAAGGGGAGCTGGTTATTCGCTTAGAATGCCCTCTAATTTTGAGGGTTCTTAGCACGAATAAATCATCAATGCAATGAAGTGCTATCGCACTAGGGTAAAAATTCATGTCTAAATTACTCACGAAGCTGCTTAAGCGAGCAGCTCAACGTGATTCAAAGAATCAAAACGCAAAGGCCAATCGGCCGAAATCTACTTTGAAGTCAAAACTCCTCACGACGATCGCGCTTTTGGTGGCAGTCGGTTTAGGAGTTGCCGATCTAACTACTTATACATCTTTGCGCATATTTCTGCTGGGAAAGCTAGATCAACAGCTTATTTCGTCACTTGCGCCAACAGCGCAAGTGCTCTTCGATGCTTACAACGGCATTCAAAGTTCGCGAGCAATCTCAGCGTTGGTGCCTAGTGGATCCTGGGGCGAATTGATATCAAGTAACGGGTCGGTTTTTAGTGTTGCATTCGTACAACCGGGTGCCCACCAATCATCGCCTCCCAAACTTGGAACCGGGCAAAAAATTAATCTCAACTCAATTCCTATCAATAGGGCCTTTACGGTTTCAGCCACGTCGGGCAACGGTGAAAAATATCGCGTGCTTGCTGAACAAACACGCTATTCGAACCTCATTGTCGTATTGGCATTACCCGAAAACCAACTTGTAGCCACGTTAGCCAGACTGGCTATTGTAACAGCTGCGGTATCATTCGCGCTCTTAGTAACTCTTATTGCTCTGGGATTCTACTTAATCGGGCTCGGTTTAGCTCCCCTTGATCGAATGAGCGAAACAGCTGACAAAATTGCGAAAGGTGACTTTTCGCAACGCATAACCGCTGAGTCCCACGATGCAGAAATAGATAAGCTCACTAATGCCCTAAATACCATGCTAACCACCATTGAAGCATCGATTGAACAGCGTGAAGCATCGGAATCACGGCTAAAGCGCTTCGTCGCAGATGCGTCTCACGAACTTAGAACACCGCTAACCTCAATCCGCGGATATGCAGAATTAATCGACAGTGGCTTAATCGTTGACCAAAATGACATGCACACTGCTGCTGAACGAATAACAGCAGAATCAAAACGTATGGCTGGGCTGATCGAAGATCTCCTACTGCTGGCCCGGCTCGATCAATCGCGCGAACTAGGAAAACTGGCAGTCAATTTCTCGCGTGTAGTCGAAATTGCAATACAAGACGCCCGAGTAGTCGAACCAAACCGCCCAATTACGTTCGAACTGACTCCAAATCTCGTAGTGACAGGCGATCCTGAAAGACTTACTCAAGTCGTCGGTAACTTGTTTTCGAACTTGCGCGCGCACACTGCAATTGATACGCCCGCATTTGTACACCTTACAACCATAACTGATACGCAGCCAAATAGCTCCAAAGATTCAGGGACTTCCAATCGACTCTTATTGACCGTGGAAGACCGAGGACCTGGAATGACTGATGAACAACTCATGCACGCGTTTGATCGTTTTTATCGGGCAGAATCGTCACGTGCACGAACTCAGGGAGGTGTCGGACTTGGACTCTCATTGGTAGCTTCGATTGTGCACGCCCACGGAGGCAAGGTTTGGATTAGGTCTGCGGGCTTAGGCCACGGAACCACCGTAGGAATCGAACTACCACTTCAGCCAGCTTCATCACTTGACGATGACGCAAAGCCCAACGTCGCGAACGAAACCAGCGAAAGCCAGTCATCCATTTCGAATGATAGTGACTCACCTGCCTCAACGCTAACCTAATTGCTTAGTTGCCACGTTTAGACAGGGTAAAAAATTGCAATTAGGCGGCGACACGAATGTGAGCCACCTAACCCAAAGACCAATTTCAATAGGCCGAGCGAATGGTTTGGTTGCGTGAACCTAGCCTATCGAGCCATCCATTTGGAGCTCTATTAGCCTACTCCACTCAACTGCATACTCCATAGGAAGAGTTCTCGTAACAGGTTCAATAAACCCATTCACAATCATGCTCATGGCCGCTGCCTCGGATAAACCACGACTCATGAGATAAAATAATTGGTCATCGCCAATCTTAGAAACCGTTGCCTCATGCCCAATTTGTGCTGACTGTTCCCCGACCTCAATGTACGGTTTAGTTTCAGATACTGAATGATCATCAAGGATGAGCGCATCACAGCGAACGAAACTTTTCGCGCCATAAGCCCCCTCGTCCACATGAACCAGGCCCCTGTAGGTCGTGGTACCGCCATCCTTTGAGATTGACTTCGAAATAATTGTCGAAGAAGTTTCTGGAGCGCAGTGAACCATCTTCGCGCCAGCATCTTGATGCTGACCCGCACCCGCGTATGCCACTGACAACACTTCACCACTGGCCTTTGGACCCATCAGGTAAACCGCAGGATATTTCATCGTTAGTTTTGAGCCGATATTGCCATCGATCCACTCGACTCTCGCTTCGGTTTCCGCAACGGCCCGCTTAGTGACTAAGTTATAGACATTCGACGACCAGTTTTGGATAGTTGTATAGGTGATCTTTGCACCAGGTTTGGCTATCAATTCAACTACTGCCGAGTGCAACGAATCGGTGGTATAAACAGGCGCTGAACATCCTTCTATGTAATGAACTTTTGAACCTTCATCGGCAATAATCAATGTGCGCTCGAATTGACCCATATTCTCAGCATTGATTCGAAAATATGCCTGTAGTGGCATATCAACTTCGACGCCTGGTGGAACATAAATAAAAGATCCACCCGACCAAACCGCTGAATTAAGCGCAGCAAACTTGTTGTCGTTTGGCGGAATTACAGTCCCGAAATACTTCTGAACAATCTCTGGATACTCCCTTACGGCGGTATCCATGTCGCAAAATATAACGCCCATAGCTTCAAGGTCGTCTCGGTTGCGATGGTAAACAACTTCAGATTCGTATTGCGCCGTTACCCCAGCTAGATATTTACGTTCCGCAGCTGGAATACCAAGCTTCTCATAAGTTGCCTTGACCGCGTCGGGCAAGTCATCCCAAGAATTAACCTGCTTGTCGATAGGCTTGATGTAATAGTAAATATCATCAAAATCAAGGTCAGGCATATTCACCGCAAACCATGGCAACATCGGCTTACGTTCAAAATTGGCAAGAGCCTTTAGGCGGAAGCTTTTCATCCATTCAGGTTCATTTTTCATCCATGACATCTCTTGGACGATACTCTTGTTGACGCCCTTTTTAGGTTTGAATACGTAATCCTCGCGGTCCGACCACCCGAGCTTATATTTTCCAAGGTCAAGATCAACGGTACTCATAAATAATCCTCGCCAAAATTTAGAGAGCAGTAACAATGCAATATTCATTACGCTTTTATTTCTATATTGACAGATTAGTCCATATTGGTAATTTCTCCTATACAGATAGGAAGAAATTTCTAGATCCGTATCATCCCTGACAAATTAGGTGGGACATGAGCATTTAGGCTCTAAGGTCATTATCGTGTCATCGATTGAAAAAATTTTCGACCTAATAACTCCACCGTCTCCGCCTAAACAAAAAGCCACAATACTAAAAGGTTTAGGTGACAACCGAATTGATTACTACTATTGGCTTCGCGAACTTGACAACCCAGAGACCAAAGAATACCTCGACGCTGAGAGCGAATACGCCAAACAAGTTACGAGCTTTTTTGAATCGCTGCGCTCAAAGATTTTCAACGAATTTTTAGACCGAATTGAACTTGCCGACAGTTCAGTCCCCCAGCAACATAAAAAGTACTGGTATTACTCCAAGACTAACAGCGACTCCCAGTACGAGATTCATTTACGTTTTCTAAACGATGGTGAGCACGAAGTAATACTTGACGAAAATGACCTTGCAAGCAACAAAGATTACTTTGCCGTTGGTTCGAGTGCCATTTCGCTTGACGAAAATATGCTTGCGTACGGCGTTGATCTCGACGGTTCAGAGTTGTTCAAGCTCTACCTAAAGGATCTAACAACTTCACAAACGGTGCCGCTACCAATTGAAAATGCGACTTACGGTCTTGAGTTCGACATGTCGGGAACAAAACTATTTTGGGTCGAAGCTGACGATGCCATGAGGCCGTACCGCGTGAATATGTTCGACTTAAATAGACCACTTGACGGATCAACCGTGATCTTTACTGAACCGGACGAAGCTTTTGCTGTAGGTATTTCAAAGTCCAAAGATGACAAAACACTCGTAATTGATTCATCTTCAACGACATCATCTGAAGTCCACATGCTGGATTTAGTAAAGAACGATGGGCTCAAAATTTTCTTGCCCAGACAACCACTTCTCGAATACTCCGTCGAACCCGTGGGAGACTTCGTATATGTACTTTCAAACCATAATGCGGAAAACTTCAAGCTTTCAACAGGTAGTCGTACCGCGACTGATATTGGCGAGCTCACTGATCTTCAAGCACACGACCCCGACGTCAAACTAGAATCCTTTGAAGTTTTTGAAAACCACGTGGCTCTTGAGGAACGTCGAGCTGGATTTTCTCGCGTAGTGATACTGGAATTGCGCGACGGCTCTAGGCACTATGTGCCCGCCGACGAAGAGGGATCAACCCTAGAAATTGATTCAAACCCGAACCTGGACTCGAAGGTGCTTCGATACTCCTACACTTCCATGAAAACTCCAAGGTCGATCCGTGAAATCGACTTGCACAACAAATCGATCTCCGTATTAAAGGATTCCAAGGTACATGGTGGATTCGACAAGAACAACTATTCGAGCGAAGTAATCCGGGTCACCTCTCGCGACAATCAATCCATTCCTGTATCACTTTTCTACAAGTCTGGCACCAAGCTTGACGGCAGCAATCCGCTTTTGCTTTATGGATACGGATCCTATGAACATAGCATTGATCCAGCGTTTTCGGCGATGCGGCTTTCACTTTGTGATCGCGGGATTATTTTTGCCATCGCGCACGTACGAGGTGGTGGCGAGCTAGGACGATCGTGGTACCTTGACGGAAAACTAAACCGAAAACACAACACGTTTAACGATTTTGTCGATGTGGCAAGAGGGCTAATCACACTTGGGTACACATCCAAGAAAAAGATAGTTTCTTGGGGAGGAAGTGCTGGAGGTATGCTCGTAACAGCTGCACTCAACCAGGATCCTGACCTTTTTGGCGGCGTTGTCGCCGAGGTGCCGTTTGTCGACTGTCTTACAACAATCTCCGATCCCTCATTGCCACTCACCATTCCTGAATGGCAGGAATGGGGCAATCCTTTGGACGACTGGGAAATCTACCAAGAAATGCTGTCATATTCGCCTTATGATAACATTCAAGCTGATACAGAGTATCCGCCGATATTTGTGACGGCCGGTTTGAATGATCCTCGCGTCGCATACTTCGAGCCGACAAAGTTCGTTGCCAAAATGCGCATGATTTCCAAAACCCCGAAAGTACTATTATGGGTCGAGACTGGGGCGGGTCATTTCGGCGCGTCCGGACGATTCAATGAGTGGGAAACAGTTTCTCGCGTCTATTCGTTCATTGTCGCATGCCTACTCGGTATAGATCTCGATGCTAATTCCCAAGGAGACGAATCCTCTTAAAACTTAAAGCGCATCCGAATCGACACACCCAAATGACACAACATTGCGAGCTAAGCAGCGCTACTGGCTTGTGGTACAAACGAGAAGTTAAACGGTCCCGGAGCTGACGTAAAGTGTACCGGTATCCCATTTATCCAAAGACTTACTACGGTCGAATTACCGGTTCGTATCCATAGTGGTCCGCTAGTTGTTATGACTCGAGATTGCCCCGACAAAAGTACTGCATCCCAGGATATAGTCCCACCGTTAGTTGCACTTTGTGCCACCCAACATGATGCTGCAACTGTCAACTTTACCGTGTAGCTTCCTAATGGTACAGCAATGCTCGAACCCGCAGTGTTAGTTTGAAACGGTGCAATAAAACTCGGCTGCGTTGTTTTCGTCGGGCTGACCCGAGAACTGTCCTTCTTGGCAATCGTTGTCGCCGTCGACGCTGGTCTCGAGATCAAAGGAGCTCCGTTACCTCGAGTAACCGCGAAATAGCCGACTACAAGCACAAGTACGACTGCCGCGGCTGACCCTGCTAGAACAGGCGACGCAACGCGCTCAATATGACGCTTGGATCCAAATCTACGAACTTTAGGCTCACGACTCGACACTTTTGGCAAATTCTCACCTGCCAGGTGATCAGCTGCCAATTCAGAGAAAACCGCGTCGGTTGTGCCGATCACACCCGCGAGTTCATCAATTGTGACCTTGACATTTTCTTTCTTTGGTGTGTGTGAGGCATCTTTAGCAATTTTGGAATTGAACTCCAACACTGACGCAACATGTGCAGCATCGATAAACTTGGAAACAGTTGTGGGTTCGTTTACCGATGTGTCATCCTGAATTGCACTTTCAGAATGAACACTAGATACTTTGTCTTGCTCTTTTTGAAGTTCATCGTGTTGACGACCTCCGACTACGCGAATATGCGGGCGAGGCTCCACCTGGGTATGAAGCACTCCGCTAGGAGTTGCCTCGTTGGCAATGCGATGTATTACATCCATAGTCTCAATATGTCTTGAAATCGATTTTCGCTCGCGTGAGTATGCGGTAGCTACCCAAGACAGGACAAATCCGCCAATTCCAAAAGCAACTAGGAGCACTACCAGCAGTTTCACCTAAACTCCAGACCAAACTACCTATTCAATAGGTAACGACACTCAAAGTATAATGCTACCGTCTGGTTGGATTTAATCAACATATGGATATTTCCTACCCTATGATCAGCTATCTCGAAGATCGAGCACGCTATCCGAAATCAAGGGCAAGATGTTCATCAACTCATCACGAGTCAATTCCTCATGCTCCATCAACGCATCTGTCACCTTGGCGACCAAATCTCGATGCACCTTTATGACAGAAACAGTATCTTTGTACAAACGTTCTAAAAGATCCTCTAAAAGGTCGCGCGCCTTAGGATCGTTTAACACGCGAGCAACATCGTCTCGAGTTCCTCCACCGGGCATTCCAAGAGAAAAATAAATACCTTCCATCCCATACATACCAACGCATCGTGCAGCAGTGTGAGTTGCTGATACAAGATCACTTGCAGCACCAGAACTCGGTTCTCCCAGTAAAACTTCTTCCGCAACCATTCCACCAAGAGCAATCATTATCATTGAATGTAGATCGCTACGCGTTTCTAGGAAACTCTCTTCTGGCATTTGATGTAGCGTTGCTCCAAGCGATGGGCCCCTTTTTAAAATCGAAACCATTTCGACAACACGATTTTTTCCACTTGCCCAAGCCATCACTGCATGCCCAGCCTCATGAGTCGCTATCGCAACACGTTGACTCGGTGGGTAAGTCTCAGATCGAGGTAGACCTATTGAAACGGTAAGTACGGCTTCTTCAACGTTAGAGTACGTCATCTGTTTCATGCAATCGCGCGTGGCAATTACGAGCGCTTCGTCAAAAAGTCTCTCAATCATTGCCGGCGTATATCCCATTGTTTTTGATGCAATTCTCTCCCGATTTAACATCACATCAAGATCAGCAGAATGTGATCGCGACGATAGGAAAAACTCAATCAGATCCATTCTCTCATTACGCGATGGTAGTCCGAAATTGATGATGCGATCAAAGCGTCCCGGACGTATCAAAGCTGGATCCAAGTCCGCGACACGGTTCGTCGCGGCCACCAAAAGTACGTTCGGAACTTCTATCGGCTCGTTAAAATAGCTACGAAACAAAGGGACTGGTCCCAAAATTGCTTTGAATAGTCGACGGGATCTCGTTGGCATTTCAAAACTTTGCATTTGTACCAAGAGCTCAGATACCACCCCTGTAACACCTTCGCCTGATCCTGATCCATAGTTTGATCTACTTGCGCCGATTGCGTCAAATTCATCTATAAAGCCAATAGCACCACCATTTCGTCGTGCAGCTTTGCGCAAAGCTTTGAAATATGCTCGAATTTTCCGGTTGGTCTGCCCATAATACATAGCCTGAAACGACGAAGCTGACGCGTATAAAAATGGAACGTGGGCTTGCTTTGCCATTGCCTTGGCCATAAGTGTTTTACCGGTTCCTGGCGGCCCCTCAAATAAAACGCCCCTTCTAGCTTGCCCACCCATCTCCTTGTCAAAACGATCACGGTAAACAAAAACCTCTAGGGTACGCTTCACTTCGGCTACTTCTGGCCCCAACCCTCGTATTGATCCGAAATCTACTGCAATATCCTTTGGTTCAAAGCTGATATGGGGGGATTTTCCAAGCGCAATTGTTGGCAACACCATCACGGCGACAAGTACGAGCAAAAGCAGTGCTGGTAAAAAGTACGGGGACGACGACGCGTGCAAACTCAGAGTAATCAAATCTCCGGTAGCGACAAAATATCCAAGCCGTGTTGCAGCCAAACCTAATATTACGCTTCCGAAGGCTACAAACCGAATCGCTCTTTGACGCCTCCACCGACCACTTGCGAGCGTGA
>JAJYGT010000018.1 GCA_021785005.1 Actinomycetes bacterium | reverse complement strand
TTGCTAGATGCTATGGGTTGCATTCTGCAGAGGCGACTCTGGCGTTGGTGATGCTTTCCTGTGGACCGATTGATCTCAAACTTCCATACGAACGGGCGAGTTGATCCACATGAAGGTCAATAGAGCCTTTTTTTTGGAGCATTTTTGGTAGAGTTTAAGTAGTTTTTGATGATTGTTTCACGTCGTACTTGAGTTATAAACTTGGTGGTTCAAACGTATTGTTTTAAAGGATGCGCATGTCAACGCTCGGGGTATTTAAAGAACACTTTGGCGACAGCTACTCATGTTTTGCCAGGGAGGACTATTGCCGTGATACCAATGATTTGGCGAGTGAACTTGTTGGGAAATATTTCGCCTTTAACTCCAGAGTCGTAAGAATTACAGAGACCGAAGCTTACCGCGGCAGCGAGGATCCTGCTAGCCACGCTTTTCGCGGAAAGAGCAAACGCAACGAGTCAATGTTCGGGCCGGCAGGGTGTCTTTATATTTACTTGAGTTATGGCATTCATCGTTGCGTCAATATTGTGGCTGGAGATTTAGGCGAGCCTTCGGGGATTCTGATCAGATCCTTCGGACCGTTTATTTCTGAGCCTGTTGTTGCGGAGAAATTAAAGCGTGCTGGCTTTACACCGATGAGTGTTGCTTCAATAGGTCCGGGTCGCCTCGGCAAAGCTCTTGAAGTTGAATTAGAAGATGATGGACTTGATTTGTGTAGTGCCAATTCGAAGGCGTTTATATTTTATAAGATTGACGAGCCTGTTTTTGACCCGCTGACAAAGAGTGATGCTGTGCCAGAGGTAAAGTGTTTTCCCAGAGTTGGAATTTCAAAGGGGACGGAATTACCCTGGCGGTACGTGGACATCAACGCTCACTTCACAAAGAAACAACTGGTAACTACAATCCCGAGTTGACTATTAGCACTACTCTTGCTAGTTGCTCATACACGAGATGCTAGTGCCAAGCGCTACTTGTGTACCCGGAGCTGGTTGTTGCTCCCAAACTGAATTTGATGTTGAAATAGACGTTGTCGGCGACGGTTGGGGGGCCGTGGTACAACCCCCCGTCAGGTAGACGCTCGATAATACCTCTGCAGCTTGACTAGCATTTAAACCCAAGAGGTTCGGTACGGCGACTGTGCTGGGGTAAGACAGTGCGACGTTGGCCACGGTAACTTTTACGATACTTCCGAGTCGGATTGGTGTTCCTGGCGAAGGAGTCTGCGAGGTGGTGTAGCCCGGTGGATATTCACCCGAGGGGGCAAATGAGATTGATACAGCCACACCTTTGGTCTTTAGTTGTGACTGGGCGACAGACGACGGCATACCAATCACGTTAGGCGTCACTGTGTAGTTGGGAGAGGTTGTGGTTGTTGTGGCTGGAGATTGATTCGACTGGGCAATTGTCTTGAAAGACGCAGCTGTTTTAAAAAATTGAATGGGTGATCCTGCGAGAGCCAGCGAGTTGTATTGAGCAAATGCCCTAGCGGGCCAGCTGCCCCCAACTACATAAATTGGTGTATTAGGAGGAGTCATTGGAATTGCACCTGCAGGGAAACCTACCCATACGGCAGTGGCAAGTTGTGGAACGTATCCATCAAACCACGCATCATCCCAATTTTCGCCTGTACCTGTTTTACCCGCGGCTGGTCGGTTTATACCTGCATTAACCCCAGTTCCCTCAATCATCACTTTTTGAAGGATTGAGGTCTCGGTTGCTGCCACGGCTGGTGACAACACCGTTCGTGGCGTGAGCTGATGGGAGTAGATTACGCCACCACTTGAGTTAGTGATCGATTGGATCAAATAAGGAGTGTTGTAGGTCCCATAATCGGCCAAAGTGGCATAGACGCTAGCCATATCCATAGGAGAGACGGGTTCTGACCCAAGCACGATTGAGTCGTAAGGCTCAAGTGTGCTCTGTACGCCCATGGCGTGTGCCAGATTTACAACATTTTGTGATCCGATTTTTTTAATTAATTGCGCATAAACCGTATTCACTGACAAAATCGTTGCGGTGGTTAGAGTCATGTATCCAGACGGTTCGCCTTCATAGTTTGAAACGGTCCAGGCGGGTTGATTGTTTGATGGCGGGATAGTGATGGATTTGGGCGCATAAAACACTGACGTTGGCGAGATGTTTTGCGACAATGCCTCTGCAAGTGCGATCACCTTGAAAGTCGATCCAGCTGGACGCTGACCCTGGGTTGCCATATTGAAATCGGAATAAGGCGCACCAGATCCATAGCCCAGTCCGCCAACTAGTGCTTCCACCGCGCCATTTGTTGGATTGATGGACACCAATGCGCCACTTGGTCGGTTAGCTAGATTCGGTATCGCATTGTCAATCGCAAGGTGTGCATAGGCCTGTTTGCGTTGATCTTCGGTGGTGTATATCTTGATACCGCCATGTTCAATCAGGTTTATGCGATCTTGTACTGTCTTACCAAGTGCAGGTAATGTTTCGGCCTCCGCGATTGTTGCCTGCGCGAAGTAGCCGATGTTTTGATTTATCAATGACTGTGAGGGATTTAGTTCTAACCCCACTTGCTTTGCCCGGACATATTGCACTTTGGTAATTTGACCCTGCTGATACATCGCATATAGCACTTGGTTTCGTCGCTGTAGCGCCAGTGACGGATGCATTAGCGGATCATAGGCTGAAGGTGCATTAATTAACCCAGCAAGAGTAGCCGCTTGATAGAGATCTAATTGGTTTGAATTCAGCGAATAGTATCTTTGGGATGCTGCTTGAACGCCATAAGTGCCTTCTCCTAGATATACATCGTTTAGATACTTGGTTAGAACAGCTCTATGTGTGGTTCCAGTGAGTGAACTAAGTGAAAGAAGGATTTCATGAAGTTTTTCGGGCAATGTTCGCTTGGGAGTTCCAAGCTCAATTTTTACCAGCTGTTCCTCAATTGTAGAACCCCCTTGTACGACGGATCCGCTTGACAAGTTCGCTAACGCAGCTCTAACGATTGACCTAATATCAATGGGTCCGCGATTCCAAAATCGCTTATCTTCTATTGCTACGACGGCTTTTGCAACTAAGGGTCCCAGTTGTGAGTAGCTAATTGGCAACCTCAAAATATTTGTTGGAACGTCGCTCATCAACGTGCCGTTAGACGAATAAATTTGCGAAATGCCTGCATTTACAGTTTCATTAGTTGATTTTACCTGTGGCAAATTACAGCCAGTCAAACCAAACGCTACCAAGAGTATCCAAGTAGCACCCACGTTACGCTTAGATTTGCTCATGTTTCGGAAAGACAATTTTTGAATTCTTCTTCGCAAGGTTAGGATTTAGTTGGCCCAGTAGATAGAAATATCGAACGATTAAGAGCTTAAGTTTAAAGAATTTAAAGTACTTTACCACTTCGGAGTGGTATTTAATAAGATTATCTCACATAAATCGCAATTGACGCACTTGATTCGTTACCAGTGCGTGAATCACCAAAGCATCGTTAGACATGGTTCTGCTAAAAATAAAACCGTAGTTGTGATGTTCTTTGGAATAATTGTGTTCAAAGACTTAGTTGTCGGCGGAATCATTTTCGTGGTCATACGGTAACCGAACTCGCGTTTCGGCAGTAGCTCTGTTAACGTTTACGCCCATAGTGCTTGGTCGGCCGTTTGATTTAAGGTAGTCCAGCAGTTTTGCTATAAATGCAGCGAACGCTACGCTGACTAGAGACAATGCTGGGAAATAGCTAAATGGCGCCGGTTGACCCAGTGGCAAAAGGCTGACCACCGCGAAAATAATGAGGGCGGCGCCTATGGCTGGGATCACGACTTTGCTGGTGCTTGGTTGCGTTGAGGTCCTGCGCATGAACACGATGTAAGCAATCGATGTGCTTGCGTAAACAAGACCAATTAGCACTGCACCAAACGTTGCCGACTCGCCAAAAAACACAAAGGGATCACCCCTGCCACCAAAAATGAAAGCTGCTGCTATGGATGCACCGTAAATCGCCAAAGTGGCGACCCAAGGCACGTAAGTGGAGGGATTGAGTTGTGCAAGTTTGTTTAACTGGATATTTTCATTCGCGTCGAAGTAAATTATTCTTGAAATCGAATTCGCTCCCGCTACGATCGCGCCAAGCATGGATGTGGCTCCAGCTATGAAAACAATGATTGTAAATATTGGTGAAAGTTGGTTGGCTAAATCTAAAAATGGTACTGCGGCGTCTGTTAAGGCATTGAGGTTTTGGTCAAATCCAACCGTTGATACAATTGCGAGTACTAAATAGAGCGCGAATGTAACCATGATCGCGCGCGAAGTTGCCCAAGACACATTTCGTTTGGGATTGCGGGTTTCTTGTGCCAGAGCGTGGGGACTTTCCCAACCCGTAAAAAGAAATACCGCGAGCGCCGCACCTGCAATTGTTCCATGCCAATTGTGTTCCAGCGCGCTTGGAGTAACAAATGAAAAGGAAATAAACGCATGATGTTTCGCCAAAATGAAGATTGAAACAAGTACTAGCACACCAATTTCGATTGCGACCAAGAAAAGGATCGTTTTCGTGGCGCTTTCGATTTTTGAGATGCTAACCAGAACTGCGATCACAACTGAAATGCCAGCGTAAATTTCCCAGGGTGCGACAACTCCGGTGTACTTTTGGACAAAGACCTCTAGCCAGCCGCCTAACACTGCGATGATTGCACTTAGAGCGGCGATATATCCAAGACTTAGCAATACTGTAAATGCCAGTTTTGTGCTCTGGCCAAAAACTGCTCCGATATAACTTGGAAGTGATCCCGCGGAAGGAATTTCATTTGAAAATTTGTTCGCAGCAAAAGACACTGTCCAAATTGCCAGAGCCGCAATTGCGATTGAAACTGGCGCCTGTGCGCCCGCAGCTACGACAATAACGCCAAACGAGAAGAAAAAACTCATTGTCGGCGCTATATTTGCCACACCTGCGCCTGCGCTACGGTAACGTCCTATTCGCTTTGGGGCGAGTGTGGCAATGCACTCTGCACGAGTTGTTTTTTCGTCGTCGACGTATGACGAATTCACCGCCTTGTTTTCTTGGGTTGTATTGTCTAACTCCAACCGATCTCCTGCGAATCTCGAATATTGATCGACCAGGTATAGGTTCGCCCGGATCGAAAAACTGCCTTGAAAACTGCGTTATACTATTACAAGCTATTTCGAAATAGCCAAATTCCACCAATAAATTTGTTGTAAGCAGCAGTTGAGGAAAATAACTGCCGACGCGTTAAAATTTCCCTAATTTTTTCCCCCAAACCGACAGGAATCTACCAAAGTTGCAATAGATTAGTTATCCCGTCTTGAAAGCCGAGAATTGATTCTCGAAACCCAGGACCCCGAGACTCACAGCTAAATGAGTAATTGAG
>JAJYGT010000083.1 GCA_021785005.1 Actinomycetes bacterium | reverse complement strand
TTGATCGAGAAATTTTGTTCGCCTGTATCGTTATCGTGCATTCAAGTCTTTGGGTGTTTAGTATGTCAATCAAGAGGTCCACATGTCAAGAAAAATACCCAGATCTATTGCGCATTCGAGGCCAATCGTATTAATCGGCAACTGCAGAACGATGCAGACCGCGATTTAACTCCACAACGAGAGCACTGAAGAGCGTTCACGTTGATTATTCCGCAATTTTAGAACCATCTCACCGAAATCTTTGAACCACAGTTACAAAGACTCCGGACCAAATACCAAAATATTTCGTTCATAGCCGATTGGGCTGGGTCGCTTTCGTCCATGAGGCGATACGGAACGTGTCAACCATCTTTGAGCAACTTCTAATTTGAGTTTAATGGTCTGTATCCCGGATCCCGGATACAGACCATTAGGTGACTTCTCATTTGACCTTGTGGATATTATGGCGTTCGGTGAAATTTAACATACTGGTTTCTCCAATCGTTATTTGCTGTCTAAAGACGGAATTTTATTCCTAAGCGGGGGGTTTCATGGCTTGTGACAAAAAAAGGTTCTGAGTTCCCCCTTAGCGGTTTTAAGGACCTTTCTCCCTTGAAAATTGAAGACTACGCTTTGATTGGAGATACCCACACTGCAGCACTCGTGGGTATTAACGGTTCTATCGATTGGCTTTGCTTACCCAGGTTTGATTCTGGTGCTTGCTTTGCGGCGCTTCTGGGTAAGGGGGACAACGGTTACTGGCGTTTGGCCCCTGAAGCAGAAGTTATTGAGGTAAAGCGTCGTTATAGGCCGAATTCGCTGGTGTTGGAAACCGATTTCGTTACCGAGAAAGGTACGGTTCGAGTGACCGATTTGATGCCGCATCGTTCGGAAAATGCCAGCATCGTGCGCATTGTTCAAGGAATCACGGGCGAAGTCAAAATGCGCATGGAGTTGTGCGTGCGATTTGATTATGGTTGGATAGTGCCTTGGACGTTTCAAGAAGGCGGTCATCTCCATGGAATTGCGGGTCCGGACTCGATCTGTTTAGATACTCCAATTGACACGCACGGAGACCATTCTCTCACGATAGCGGAATTTAACGTGACTGAAGAAATGAAGGTTCCTTTTACTTTGTCCTGGCATCCCCAGTTCGAAGATGTGGATTGTGCTGTGGATGCTGAGGCAGCAATCGATGCGACTGATCTTTGGTGGCGCACGTGGAGTGCCAAATGTACTTACCAAGGTCCGTATCGTGATGCGGTAATGCGATCTCTTATTACCTTAAAAGCGCTAACGTACCACCCTACTGGTGGCATGGTAGCGGCCGCTACGACGTCACTGCCCGAACAACTCGGTGGGTCACGCAATTGGGATTATCGTTATTGTTGGCTTCGCGATGCAACTTTTACGCTTGAAGCTCTTCTGCGGGCAGGTTATCGCGAGGAAGCCCTGAGTTGGCGTGATTGGCTCGTTCGTGCCGCGGCAGGGGATCCTCGTCAACTGCAAATCATGTACGGACTCGCTGGAGAGCGTCGTTTGGCGGAACTTGAATTGGATTGGCTTGAGGGCTACGAATTGTCAGCTCCTGTTCGAATAGGAAATGCCGCCTCAGATCAGCTTCAACTTGATGTTTATGGTGAGGTAATGGATTCTCTTCATCGGGCACGCTTATCCGGTATTGAACCTGATGAAACTGCTTGGGCTCTTCAGCGTGCCTTGGTGGAATATGTCTGTGAGCATTGGCAGGAGCCAGACGAGGGAATTTGGGAGGTCCGTTCCGGTCGGCGCCATTTTACATATTCCAAGGTGATGGCGTGGGTAGCTATAGATCGCGCTGTGCAGGCGGTAGAGATATTTGGTCTCGACGGACCTGTAGAGCACTGGAGAAATCTGCGTAATCAGATATCTAACGAAATTTGTGAACGCGCAGTGGATTCCAAAAGAGGTTGTTTTGTACAGTCCTACGATTCCAACGAGCTTGACGCTAGTTTGCTGCTTATTCCAATCGTTGGATTCTTGCCAGCCACCGACGAACGAGTCTTACGGACCACAGATGCGATACAAAAAGAACTGTGCGAGGACGGCTTGGTTATGCGATACCAAACCTGCGATGATGATGATACCGCTGACGGACTGCCTGGGGAGGAAGGTTATTTTATTGCGTGTAGTTTTTGGTTGATTGATAACCTCGTTCTTGCCGGCCGCGACGACGAAGCTCGTAATTTGTTCGAGCGAGTGCTTGATCTTCGTAATGATGTCGGCTTGCTCTCAGAGGAATATAGCTTGGTGAGTTCGCGTATGCTCGGTAATTTTCCGCAGTCTTTTTCTCACGTTGGTGTAGTGAATTCGGCATTTAAACTAGCACATGTTTTGGGGTTAGAGGACTAAGACCGACTTTGCGTAGCTCAATCGTGCTTGATCTCTGTTGGCTAACCTACCTGGTGCTTGGATGCGTGCTAGTGGTTACCTGAATGGTCCAAGATTAAAAACAGTTCAGTCAGCGAAAGTTAATCAAGTTGTGTTTTGTTGTTGGTGACGTACGGTGCCTATCGTTCACGGCAGTGAGCTAGGCCAAATTTTCAAAAGCTATACAGGATGTATTTTGGCGAAATGTTGCGGTTTGATGACCCGCAGATCGGTAAATCACCCATGATATGTGGTGCGAAGACGTTATAAGAATTGCACCAAGGAAGTGAATTGCCGTTCATGCAATAGGAACTATAGAATGCTCCCCGAGGACTTGGACATCTGAGTTCAGGTTCTACGCGGGTTCGATATATTGGCTCCAAATAACTAAGATCGGTAACGCTTGCAAGCGATTACCCCAGGGTATCGTCTCAGAACCAGTGTAAAGAACAATACCAGTCATGAAGCGACTTCCTAACTTTTCGCGAAAAATACGGCTCTTATGACATAGATGTGGGTCCCCAGAGCCCCCGAATCGAGAAGTAATCCCAGTACAATCTTGGTTTTCAGAGATGAAATAACCCCACAAGAAACGCGCACGGATTCCGACCCCTAAACCGAACTTACGATTGATTTTTACTGGCCCAACTTTCCAAATTCCACCACAGACTCCCAGGTCATGGAGTTGTGAGATTTCTGTAGGACACTACAAATGAGCGGCAATTCTTTTTTGGCGACGAAGGGGATCCCGCACTCCAAGGATTCGATAGATCTCTTTGTGATTAGGTTCTGGGAGTGATGAGACTCTTAGGTGGTATACAACGCCTGATGCATTGGTTAGGACCATCGTGTTGCGCATGTGGGTTGAAAGTTCTTTATTGATTGTTGACCATTTTCTCATATCGTCATGTTGTCTAAGGGTTAGCTCAATTGCGCTAAGTAGATGGTATGCGAGCACTGATATGAAAAGATGTGCCGCTGTTCGTCTGGCGAGTTGGTGATAAATAGGTCTTAGTCCAAGATCGCTTTTGAGGGCTCTAAATGCGTCTTCTACCTTGGTGAGGGTCATGTAGGTTTGCCATATCTCTTTGGCATCCAGTTCTCCATGGGTGGTATCAATCACGTAGCACTCGGCGAGAAGTTCTTTATCGACTTTTGAGGGCTTCTCCGTTGCAACAAGACCGGTGACCTTATCAAAGCGCTCTCCATTTTTTATTTGTCCGTGATTTTCGTGATAGATGAAGTCAATCTCATAAGTAGCTGCAACCCCTGGGTACTTGGACTTGATCCGTCCTAGTTTCTCAGCCACTTTTTGCGTCTTTGAAATTGCATTTCTTTGAATTGAAGCACTCAAAGACGCTAAGTCTTCTAGGAACCTCGATTTAGCTTGAGCGGTGATTTGTGTCTCTTTGGCTTTTCTTCCCTCACTCTTACACAACACCACGGTGGTACCGTTGGTTTCAATCCGCTTGAGCGATACTTGCGAGTCCGCGGCATCGGTTATCTCGGTGAAGCCAGACATCTCGATAAAGTGCTCTTTGTAGGCGCTTTTCTTATTAGCTCGTTCAATGACAACATAAGAAAACCCGCGATCAGCTAAAAGCGCAATATTAGTTTTTGTCGCAATTCCTCTATCCATGACAATCGTTGGGGCGACTTCACTAAATAATGTTCCGGCATCCAGATCGATAAGACGATTCAACACCTCATCTAGAGTTCTTGGTTCAGAGATGTTCCCCTCGTAGATCTCTGAGTAGACGGGGAGTCCCCGATGGTCAACCACAAGAGCAAGTGACACCAACGCGCAGTCGTAACGTTTTTCCTTGGAGTGGCCGTATTTGGCTAGATGATTCGCTTTGGCGTTACCTTCAAAATATGCATTAGTGAGATCAAAGAGAAACAGTCTTTTGGTTGTTGGAAATAGTTTGCTTGCCGATTGGTAAAGACCTCGTTCTATTTTGTCTTTATTGACATATAAAACGTCAGCTATTTCATAGACCTTATCTTTATGAAACTTGGACACCTCAATCCCGGTGAATTCGCTCAGCGATGAAACATTCTGGATCCACTTATGGGTTCCAAGGTCTGATCCAGGGTGAATAAGCCTTGCCAGTATCACAGCTTTAGCAACTGCGCAATCTTTATCCGAGATGCCAGCTCCAGCTAAGATCTCGCCAAATCCCAAAGACTCATAAAAGCTTGATGCAACTATTTCAGGTCCAAGACTTCTATTAGAAGCCGTGGTAGCGGTGCTGAGATCAATTGTTTTATAATCGGCGTTTTGCTCTCTTTGTACAACGGCACCCTTGGCATCACTGCGAAAGTCGTACTTTGTCATTGCCAGATCCACATATCTGGCAATAAGTGGATCCTTTTCAAAAAGAGATTCTGTTCCAGATAGCCTTTGAGCAATTGCATTGGCCAATGCTGGCCAATGCTTTTTCTCTAAGTCCAATTCGGTTAGGGTCATGATGATTCGTTGCCGGGGACCATTCTCGGAACGATACGATTCAACAAGTTGATACTTGGTGTAGGTTTCACCAGTCTTCTTGTTAGCGGTGGTGGTCTCGCGTATATACACAAGATTCAATCCTACCAGCAAAAATGACAAGTCATACCACTAATCATCATTATAAAAAGATTAGGACACTACATTTACAATGCAGAGAACCCCCAACTTATCTACCAGGGTATTCATAATTTAGATAGCCCCAAAAATGGCTAAATCAGGCCAAAACAGAGCTACCTGTGGATAACTTTGCGAAAGTTGGGCTAAGACGACTGAAGTGTCCAAACCATGGAGTGATAACCGAGTCAGTGCCATTCGCACGGCCAGTGCAAGAGTCAGGCTTTACTCGGGACTTTGAGCACTTAGTTGCCTGGGCAACCTCCAAGATGGACAAGACATGAGTCACCAAGCTCACCCGCATTGCCTGGAGAACCGTAGGGCCGTAGGGTTGTGTGCCAAAAGTTGTGCAAATTCCATTAGCTGAATGAAATGCTGGTGGTGGTCATGGTATCTAGGAAGTAAGAAATAAATCACCTAGTTACAAAGGAGTTACATT
>JAJYGT010000043.1 GCA_021785005.1 Actinomycetes bacterium | reverse complement strand
AAGAAGTATGTAGGTATCAAAGTCAGTTCAAAAGAGAGAAAGAATCCAAACAGATCCAACGTCATAAAGCTTCCCATGCACGCTGCCTCCAAGAGCAGCATCCAACCAAAAAAACTCTGTGAATTTGCTTTCTCTTTGGCACCAAACACTGCGATCGGAAAGATTAATGCGGTGAGGAGAACGAGAAAAACGGATATTCCATCAACTCCCAATTTCCAAGCTATTCCAAAAGAAGGTATCCAATTGTATGAAGAAACATCTTGGTAGCTAGAAGTACCTGACTTAAATCCAATCGCCACGTACAGCGCTAGCAGCACCAACACGACGGTGGTAACTAGTGCAATTGGTTGCACCAGTTTTTCGCGCGTACCCCGTGGCAAGACAGCGATTATAAATGCAGCAATGAGCGGCAATAGAACCAATATTTGCAGATCAATACTCACGATTTACCACCGGTACGTACCCAGAAAGCGTCATTTTCCCTCATAACTAAAAACTCGCTCGTGTAAATGCAAAGCCCAATGCAAGGATAAGGCCAAGACTGATAATAAGAGCGTAACTGCGGACGTACCCGTTCTGCACTTTGCGCAGCAACGTACCGACGGCACCCACAACTACTGCGGATCCGTCAACAGCCCCGTCAATTATCCTGTTATCTACTACTTCATTCATCGTATTGGCCAACACCTGGGAACCTCGGGAAAATACCAAGTCCAAAACCGCATCGATGCCCCACGCCCGTTGAAATATAACTCGCTCGAGTTTTGGGCGCTCTGAGGCTTTGGCCCAATACGAATACGCTAAAAATACACCAAAGATTGCAAATACAACATCGAGTCCTTCAAGTGTGACCTTGGTAGCACCACCAAAGCTCAAACTGGTTTGCGCAGTGCTAAATACCGGCGCCAACCAGTTTGACAAAAAATCTGTACTTGACGAAATCCCCGAATTGAGAAGTCCCGCAAATACCGACGCCAATGCCAACACAACAAGTGGCGCGGTCATTATAACGGAGGATTCGTGAGGCATTAACTGCACTTTGGACGCTTGTGTGTTTAATGTACCTGCATATCTGGGAGTTCCAAAGAAAACTAAATACACCTCACGTCCCATGTAATACGCGGTCATAATAGCGGTAAGTGCACCTATCGCCCAGAGCACTGGAGAAATCGAATACGCGGCCATCAGAATATCGCCCTTTGAAAAAAAACCCGAAAATGGCGGTACGCCCGCAATCGACAGCCAACCAATCACGAAGGTGAACCCTGTAATGGGCATTAATTTATATAGTGCACCCATCTTCTTGATATCTTGTTCGTCGTGCATCGAATGTATAACCGAACCAGCACCCAAGAATAAAAGCGCCTTATAAAAGGCGTGAGTTATCATCAAGAAAATTGCAGCTACATAAGCGCCCGTGCCAATACCCAAAAACATGTACCCAAGCTGCGATACTGTCGAATATGCAAGGACTTTTTTAATGTCGTTTTGAGCAGTTGCGGCACTCGCTGCAATGAATGCGGTTAGCACTCCAACAATTGCGATTATCGTGCCTGCGTGTAAAGAACTGTAGGTCGAGAGATGGATGATTGGCGATACGCGTGCCATGAGATAGACACCTGCAGTGACCATAGTTGCAGCATGTATCAATGCCGAGACGGGAGTAGGGCCTTCCATTGCATCGACAAGCCACACAAAGAGAGGAACCTGGGCACTCTTACCAGCAGCACCAACAAAGAGTAACAGCGCGATAGCTGTCGCCTGCCCTGGTGACATCCCCGGCCTTGAAGCTAACTGAGCAGTGGTACCGACATGCACCGCCTGAAATACCCCTTTATACCCAAGGGATCCCGTGGATTGAAATATTAAAAATGTCGCAATCAGATACCCAAAATCACCGATTCGATTTACAATAAAAGCCTTTTTGCCAGCAGATGCAGCGCTGTTGCGTTCAAACCAAAACGCAACCAACCAATACGAACACGCTCCAACGCCTTCCCAACCCAAAAAGGTCAGGACAAAGTTATTTGCCAAGACCAGTGTCAACATCGAAAATACAAACAGGTTCAGATAAACAAAAAACGTCCTAAATCTTGCATCGTGTTCCATGTACCCGATTGAGTAAGCGTGAATCAGTGTCGCAACGCCAGTCACAAATAACACCATCACGCTGGAGAGCGGGTCAAAATAAGTTCCAAAGGAAATATTTACATTACCTAAAGAAAACCAAGTGAATAAATTTACGTCGATAACACGTTGCGCACTCGGTAACGATGCAAGATTTACATACTCAACAACCGATAATAAAAAAGCAAAACCCACTAGTACAGTGGCTAGCCATCCAACTAGTTTTTTTGGAAGCACCCGCCCGAAAAACAGATTTATGAGAAATCCGGCGAGCGGCAGCCCAGGAATTATAAACAGCAAATCGTACATTTCAACCCTTCAAAATGTGCAGGTCATCGGCTGTTGCACCAACGCGCCGCCTGAAAATTGAAACGACTATTCCCAAGCCAACGACAACCTCGGCCGCTGCCACCACTAAAACGAAAAAGACCAATACCTGTCCACCGATGTCGTTTAGCATTCGAGCAAAGGTTACAAAGGTCAAGTTCACCGCGTTTAGCATCATCTCGATACACATGAACATAACAATTACATTACGCCTGACCAGGACACCTATTACGCCCATCGAAAACAAAATCGCAGCCAAAATTAAATACCAACTACCGGGTACACTCAACGTTCTATCACCTCGTTATCACGCAGGTTTGCCGTACCGGGGTCTCTTTCCACGTCAGCGCCAAGCTGCACTCGTTTTGCCAAATATACGCCTGAAATAACTGCTATGACCAGCAATACCGCCGTCGCTTCAAACGGTAACAGGTACGTCGAAAATACCGCTCTCGCAATTACAGTAACATTATCGTACGAATTACCCACCGGTGCGTTCGAAGACTTTGCGCCGGTTGCCCAAGTAGTTCTAGCCAAAAGCAATACCTCACCCAGCGCTATGATCCCTACAGCTAGAGCGAGAGGGCGTTGCGCTTTTAGCGTTTCCGCCTTAAAAGCCTCTTTTCGGTCGACTCCTAAGAGCATGATAACGAATAAGAACAATACAACAATGGCACCGGCATAAACAATAATTTGCACAGCAGCCAAAAACTGCGCCTGCTGCTCAATAAATAAGACCGCGATCCCAAACATCGTCGTGATTAATGAAAGTGCCGAATGCACCGGATTTCGAAAAATGATTACACCAAATGCTCCACCCACCACTAACAAGGCAGCTGCCAAAAAAGTAATCAAGTCAGGTTTAGCAATTCCCGCAATCGAAATAGCTCCATAGATCATCTAACATTGCCTCCGTGGAGTTTAGAAATTCGATCCGCCTTGATCGAGCGAACCGAAAAACTCGGAGATGCATCTTCTTGATCAAGATCACTTTGACCTGCTTCTGGCGCACGCGACCCATATCCAAGCTCCTGGGACCACTGCACGATTCCTTCGTAGTCCTCGTCACCACTGGGCGAAGTCGCACGCATCCAACCAGAAGTTAGTTCGTCATCTCCTTCGTGCCAATCTTCCCACGGCAATTTTTTAGGATAACCTTCGTCGTCGACTACCAACTCGCTTTTGGTATAAATTGCATCTTCACGGGATTCAAAAGAAAACTCGAAAAGCTTTGACTCGGTGATAGCTTCCGTAGGACAAGCCTCAACGCACAAATCGCAATGGATACAGCGAAGATAATTGATTTCATAAACGAATCCATAACGTTCACCAGGAGAAACTGGATCCTCTAAGGTGTTATCCCTGCCTCTTACGTAAATACAATTGGCAGGGCAAACTCCAGCACAGAGTTCGCATCCAATACATTTTTCCATGCCGTCTGGATACCGATTTAATACATGACGTCCATGAAATCTCGGAGGCTTTGGTCTCTTTTCCTCAGGATACTGTGTTGTGATTCGAGGCTCAGCCATCTGTTTGAGAGTAACCTTAAAGCCCTTAAGACCATCTAGGACGCCCATTTAGCGGTTCCTCTCTCTTGAAGTGTGAGTTTTTGGACTGCGCTGCGCATCTGATCCAAACGAAGTAATAATGTCAAGCTCGGAACTTTGAGACCTACCAATTATGATCGCACGATACATGAGTGCCCCAGCCACGATAAATGCCGCGAATAATGCAAAGCCGTATATCTTACTCACTTGCATAGCGCCAACTAACAGCAGCCATCCCAGCGACACCGGGATTAGCACCTTCCACCCAAGATCCATCAATTGGTCGTAGCGAACTCTAGGCAGAGCCGCTCTGACCCAAACATAAAAGAACAGAAACGCCCCAGTTTTAATCAAGAACCACAATATCGGCCATACAAAAGCAGGGCCTCCCAAGTTAGGTCCATCTGGTCCACCCAAAAATAGTGTTACGATTACGGCCGACATCGTAATCGTATTCATGAACTCGGCCAGAAAAAACAAAGCAAACCGAATCGAAGAGTATTCGGTGTGGAAACCACCGACTAATTCCTGCTCGGCCTCAACAAGGTCAAAAGGAGGCCTGTTTAATTCTGCCGTTATCGCCACTAGAAATACTAGAAACGGTACGATTCCGAGCCTTATCAAATTCCACTTGGGAAATATTCCAAAGAACGCTCCGGCCTGAGATGTTACGATATCGCGAGTACCTAAGGAACCGGTGATAAGAACCACAGATGCCACTGATAGCCCCATGGCCGCCTCGTACGAGATCATCTGAGCACTAGCGCGAACTGCGCCTAGGAGTGGATACTTAGAACCAGATGACCATCCTGCCAACATGACTCCGTAAACAGAAACCGATGACATGGCAAGTAGGAACAAAATTCCCATTGGTGGATCAGCTACCTGCAGTTCGACTGTATGTCCAAATAAGTGAACAACGCCACCTATTGGAACTATTGTAAAAATCAAAAATGCTGGTACAAGAGTGAGATAAGGTGCCAGCTTGAAAACAAACCGTTCGGACTTACCGGGTATCAAATCCTCTTTAAAAAATAGTTTGATACCGTCCGCTAGAGTTTGAAGAATTCCAAAAGGTCCAGCGCGGTTTGGTCCAATACGATTTTGCATATCTGAAATAAGTTTACGTTCGAACCAGATCATCAACATTACAGACACCATTAGCGCGCCAAAAGCTACAAGCACTTTGACTATTGCAATAATAACTGTCCCAATTGATATCGGACCTAGAAAAAGCGGATCTACGCCCACTAGCCTACCCCCACTTCAATTACAGTTTCGAACTCCGTTGGCTCAATCAGATCTAAAAAGTTGGCACCTAATCCAACTTGGGCCAGTACGAATTGATCTGCCAGATCATCTTTGACAAAAGCGTTAACTTTACAAATTGCGTTACTTGACTCAGATCGAAGAGTGACGCTTGAGCCGTCGTCGATCTTCAACGCCGCCATTGTGGCCGCACTTAGATACACTCGAGCTTGCGATACAAGCGACTTCAACGTTTCCGTACTCATGAGTGCAGGCGTCGGGGAATACAACTTATGGGTTAGGAGCAAACGCTTTTGATCAGGTCTAAGCGTCGGCTGCTTGAGCACTAACGCAGTCGAGGTCAAATCCAAAGAATTCTCAACTGTCTTATACTTCAGATATGGAGTTGTCGCTGGTTGGTCTCCATCAGTGCCGTGGTCATCGCCCGCATCTAAAATACTCTCAACAACCAGTTCAGAACTTGGAGGACCCTGACGATCAGTTGAGACAAGCCCCGGTGTGGCTATAGGATCGAGTCGTCGTGGGCCACGACTAATCGTTACTTTGGTACGTCCCAGTGGTATTACAATTCCATCTGGAGCCACATGGGTGGACAAATCCCTATAACCTAGCCCTTTATGTATTTCTGACCGCGCAGCGATCTCGTCAAAAATCTCCTCGGGTTCAGTTTTGAATCCTTTGTAACCTAGCTCTCGCGCGATTTCCGCAGCAACGGCATAATCTGGCTTGACAGTTCCTCTTGGTACTAGAGCCTGACCCATCCGGGACACACGACCTTCTAGGTTTGTAGTCGTACCCGATACTTCGCCAAAAGCGGCAATTGGCAAAACAACATCAGCGAAGTCAAACATGGTCGATTTATAGGCGTCAATCACTACTACCTGCGATGTAGTCAGCGCTTTTCTCACTAGATCAGTATCGCCAACTTCAGCAAGAACGTCGGTCGCCAACACGAACAATAGCATTTCGCCAGAAATGGCTTTTTGTAGCATCTCACGGGTCGAAAGACCTACCCTTTTAGGTTCGTTCGCTAAAGTAACAGGTGTTCGGCCAGCCATATATCCAGGTACCGCACCAAGGTCAAACGCTCCAAAGATATTGCCACCGTTCATTGAAAAAAGGAACGACGCGTCGGGCCAAACGCGAGAAAGATTTCCCACCAACACATCACAAACCGAAGCAGCTTGGGCAAGGTTACTTTGACCTATCAAGCACGTCAGTCCATGTCCAGTGGCTCCACATTCGCTTCGTACAAGTTGTAACAATTGCGTCAACGATGTATCACCATTATCAACCAGTGCTTTTAGAAATTCAATGTTGCCCAGTTCGATTCGCAAGTCGCTCAGTTTGGATATGGATGTCTCAAAAGGTGAAACCTCTACGATTTTTAGCCCAGATTTCTTAGCCTCCACCATGCGTAAGTACAAAATTGGCAGCTCTTCTCTGACATCACCGGTGATAACTACCAGCACCTTTGAAGACATCGCACCATCAATAGTCGTGCGATTACTGCTAAACACGGTGTCCGGCGATAAACCGGCCGCTAACCTTGCATCAAAATTATCCGTAGAAAGAAATTCTTTAGCCAACTTTACAAAGGAGTACAAACCTTCATTGGTAAAACTTGACCCTCCGACAAAACCGATTGAGTCACTGCCCTTTTCAGCAGAAACACGTCGGATCGAATTGCCAATCTTCCCAATCGCGTCTCGCCAGCTAACTTTTACCAATTCGGTTCCAAAACGCATTAGTGGAAATTCGATGCGCTCGTTTGAATTTGTCGCCTCGTAACCAAATCGTCCACGGTCGCACAGCCACGAATGATTTATAGCGTCAGAATCCAATCCCATATATCGCGTAAGCTCACCTCGCGAAAATTGAACGGCCATACGACACCCCACTGAACAAGTTGTGCAGGTGCTTTCAGTCTGAGACAAATCCCATGGACGTGCCTTGAACCGATAAGGTTTTGCAGTCAATGCTCCAACTGGGCAAATTTGGACCGTGTTGCCCGAAAAATACGAAGAAAAAGGAGTATTAGGGAAGGTGTTGATCTCCAGATGGTCGCCACGACCGACAAAATCTATGAGTGGGTCTAGCGCCACTTCTGAGGCAAAGCGCGTACAGCGGTCACACTGAATACAACGTTCACGATCAAGTAGTACTAGGTCCGAAAGCGCTATTGGCTTTTCAAAGTGCCGTTTTTCCTCCACAAAGCGAGACTCTCCTGGCCCATAGGCGAGTACTTGATCCTGGAGCGGACATTCGCCACCTTTGTCGCACACTGGGCAGTCCAAAGGATGATTGATTAGCAAAAACTCAAGTACTCCGTCTTGCGCCTTTTTAACTTTTTCGGAGTTGGTAACGACCTCCATCCCTGGTGCCACAGTCAAAAAACATGACGGCTGCAAACTAAAGCCACGTGGACCCTTAACCTCGACCAAACACATTCTACAAACGCCCACTGAGGACATGCGAGGATGATAGCAAAAACGAGGAACAAATACTCCAGCCCTCTCAGCGGCTTGGATTATCAATTCGCCTTTGTTCGCGCTGATTTCTTTGCCATCAAGGGTAATCCTTAACACGCCATTTTGGTTCTCAAGGTCACTCATATGGACATCCACCTTCTTTGATGTGGGTTAGAAACTCGTCACGGAACATCTTGATACCCGCAACCACAGACGAAGGTATCGACGGACCTAACACACAAATCGTGGTCTGTTGAGGTGGCCATGAAAGACCAGGTGCAATGTTATCACATGCGTCTAACAACAGATCTAAATCTGACTCCCGTCCCGCACCAGTTTCTATTCGTCGCATAATCTTTTCAATCCAACCGCTGCCTTCGCGACACGGAGTGCATTGACCGCACGATTCTCGATTAAAGAATTTTGTTATGCGCCAGGCCGCGCGCACCATACATGTGTGATCGTCCATGATCACAATTGAACCTGAACCTAGCATTGAGCCAGCTTTGGCGACATCATCTTGACTTAAAGGCAAGTCAAGAGATTCCGGGCCAAACCAAGGAGCTGAAACTCCTCCCGGAATAAATGCTTTCACACTTCGTCCAAACCTGACACCGCCGCCATATTCTGATCGTTCAACAAGATCGCGAAAACTTATCTTGGCCATCTCCACTTCGAAATTTCCAGGTTGATTTACATGTCCCGCCAGGGCAAAAATACGCGTTCCAGTGGATCGTCCAACACCGAGCGCAGCAAAGGCGGCGCCACCGTTGTTAATGATCCAAGGCAAGTTAGACATTGACTCAACGTTGTTGACAATTGTCGGCGCCCCGTAGAGTCCAATAACAGCTGGAAAATAAGGCGGCTTAATTCTTGGATACCCTCTTTTCCCCTCGAGGGATTCAATAAGTGCCGTTTCCTCGCCACAGATGTATGCACCCGCACCCGGGTGTAGCACAAGATCAATACTGAAGTTCGAACCGAAAATATTTCTACCTATAGCGCCATATTCATAGGCTTCATTTATCGCATTTTGCACTCGTTCCAAGCCCAGCGCAAACTCGCCTCGGATGTAAATAAATGCACGAGCGGCTCCCACGGCGTATGCAGCAATCAATGTGCCCTCAATAAGTTGATGGGGGTCGCGCTCAATCAACATATGGTCTTTGAAGGTCGAGGGCTCTGATTCATCGCCGTTTACTACTAAGTAGCGGACGGGGGCTTGCTTTAGCATTGACCACTTCCGACCCACCTCAAACCCGGCTCCACCTCGACCCAAAAGATTACTGGTCATGACCTCGTTTAAAACTTCCTCGGGATGCATCTCAAGCAGTGCTTTTCGCAGTGCGACATATCCTCCAGTAGTGAGATAGTCGTCAATTAGGTGCGAACGCTCGCGTTCAATACGCGAAGTCACGATCAACGGGGCGCTAGTTACGTTCGCCGTCATTCGCTCTTCTCCTTCGCGGCCTCAGAAATGGCTTTGCGGTTAGCTATCTCAGAATCGCTTAATTTTCGCTCCTCGAGCACATCTTCGAACGAGACTTTTAATCCCACATTCCTTTTCACCCGGATTAACGTTCCATGTGGAGGTATAACCTCTGAAAGTTCGTTTGACCGCAATTGTTGAACCAACTCGTCAAAATTTCCCGGATCTAACGGTCCAAAAAATCTGTAATTCACCTGTGCACAAGGTGCATGATCACAGTGTGCCACGCATTCAAGTTCTTCCAATGTGAACATTGAGTCGCTCGAAGTACCACCAATTGGAATGCCCAGTGTTTGTTCGGCATGAGTCAGTAATGCGTCGGCACCTTGCAATAAGCAGGCGATATTGGTGCAAATACCAATTAGGTATCGTCCTACGGGTTCGGTGTGCAACATGTCGTAAAAACTTGCAGTTCCTAATACTTCTGCCGACGAAACTCCAACTAACGACCCGATCTCGTCCATCAGTTCTTCAGTTAGGTAACCCGCTTGCTCTTGCGCTAAATGGCACAACGGAATCAATGCCGACCGCTTTTCGGGGTACAGCTCAATTAGCTGGCGTGCTCGCTCAAGCATTAATGGCGTAAATACACCCATTATCGATCCACCTCGCCCATTATTGGATCAACCGAAGAGATAGTAGCCACCGCATCTGCAAGTAATCCACCTTTGAGCATTGCCGGAAGGGACTGCAAGTTCACAAATGATGGAGCCCTAATATGCATTCGATACGGCTTGGCAGAGCCATCGGACACTAGGTAACAACCAAGTTCTCCTCGTGGTGACTCTACTGCAACATAAGCTTCACCCTCGGGCACGTGTATTCCTTCCGTAAACAGCTTGAAGTGATGAATCAGGGCTTCCATAGATTCGTCAATACGCTTGCGCGGTGGGGGAGTAATTTTTTTATCCTGAACTCTATACGGTCCACTTGGCATTTTCTCCAGAATCTGTCTTACTATACGAAGGGATTCACTTATCTCACTGAGACGCACAGCAAATCTGTCGAATGTGTCACCAATGCTTCCAATGATTACATCAAATTCAACCTCATCGTAAGCAAGATACGGAATGTCTTTGCGCAAGTCCCAAGCGACGCCAGTTGATCGTAAAACCGGTCCTGAAGCCGACAGAGAAATCGCCTGTTCCTGGGTTAATATGCCCACACCTTCGGTTCGCTCACGAAAAATCGGTTGGCCAGTAAGCATCTCTCCATATTCGTCGAGGCGTCCAGGAATTGTGTCGATGATAGCAGACACATCGTCGTACCAACCGTCGGGCAGATCCGCTGCGACGCCTCCAGGCCGAATGAAATTGTGATTCATTCTCAGCCCTGTAACTTTCTCAAAAAACGAAAGTACCAATTCACGTTCTCTAAATCCGTAAATCATCATTGAGGTGGAGCCGACATCCATACCATTGGTTGCCATCCACATTAAATGAGATGAAATTCGGTTCAATTCCACCATTAGCATCCTGATCCACGTGGCACGAGGTGGAATTTCAACGCCGAGTAGCTTCTCTGTCGCAAGCGAAAAAACAAGTTCGTTATGCAAAGGGGCTAGATAGTCCATACGTGTAACGTTTGTTGACCCCTGAACATAAGTAAGTCCTTCAGCTGTCTTTTCCATGCCAGTGTGAAGATAGCCAATCACTGGTTTTGTACGCAATACGGTCTCGCCTTTTAATTCCATCATTAAACGCAAAACACCGTGCGTAGAAGGATGCTGAGGACCCATATTGATTATCATTGTCTCGTCTTCGGAGATTTCAATATCCATGTCACCATGGTCTAAAACGATGCCTTCAGGCAAAACGGTTAGTTGACCCTCTTCTCGCTCCAATTCGACTCGGTTAGTCTCATTTCGAGTCTTCATTTCCTGGGTGCCCTCGGAAGTTTCTCCTACCAAACCAGTCGCTGTTGACTCATCCAAAGGCGATGACCTAAACCTTTTAATAAACTTTGAACTGCTGCGTGCCGTCATTGCTTCGTCCTCACCGAATCGCCGTAGAAGCTTTGAATTGGACAGGAATCCGGCCCACTGAATAATCTTTTCTAAGCGGATGACCTTCCCACTCCTCAGGTAGCAGGATCCGACTCAGATCCGGGTGTCCATCAAACACCATCCCTAGCAGGTCATACACTTCCCGTTCCATAGCTTCGGTACCAGGGTATAGTCCATAAAGTGTGGGTAGGTGGGGGTTAGATTCTTGGACTTGCAAGCGAACACGCAAACGAGACCGTGTCTCGAATGACGTCACATTTACCACAATTTCAAAGCGTTCCGCTTTGACTCCTTCGGGTAGCTTGCGACTAGGCATTTCCAAATAATCCACGCCACAGAGATCGGAGCAGAACTTATAGTCTGAACTCCAAAGACTCTCCATCAAGTCCACATATTGATCCATTGTTGGGAAAAATACGCCCTGCGCATCTCTAATTACCGCTTCAAGCACTACTTACTCACGATCTTTACGGTCTTAGGCGTGTTCTTTTTGGCAAGTGTTCCCACATTGGATTTTCTTTTAACTTCTCCAATAGAAATACCAGCTCCCGTACCCTTTCGTCGTGTAATTTCGCCATTTTGAATTTTCGCGTGCAAAGTGAGAATCGCATTAATTAAAGTTTCTGGTCCAGGAGGACAACCAGGTGCATAAACATCAACTGGCACTATCTGATCCACCCCTTGAACAATTGCATAGTTGTTAAACATCCCACCGCTAGACGCACATACACCCATGGATATAACCCACTTAGGCTCCATCATCTGGTCATAAACTTGGCGAAGCACAGGTGCCATTTTTTGCGAAACACGACCCGCTACAATCATAAGGTCTGCCTGTCTTGGCGAAGCACGAAAAACTTCCATTCCAAATCGAGCCAAATCATAATCACCCGCTCCAGCAGACATCATTTCAATCGCACAGCAGGCTAAACCAAATGTGGCGGGCCACACACTATTTCGGCGGGCCCACTTAACCAAATTTTCAATATTTCCTGTCAGAAAATTATGACTTAAATCTTCTAGACCCATTTTGACCTCCAAGCTTTGTGGATCCGTCCACGATTGCGCAATTTGCACCGAGCAAACCTAAGCCCTAAAAAAATATCAGAACGACATCGAATACTTCTTTAAGCAGCCTCATTCGATCCTGAGACTCTTTTTACCGTAGAGCGAAGCGTCCTTACCGGAAATGGTTCTTGCACTTCGAAGCGCTTGGCTGGGCCCCAGGAAAGCGCCCCATTGGCGATTAAATAAACGAACGACACGAACACAACTACAGCAAACACGACCATCTCAGAAAGTCCGAATGTTCCAATCTGTTGAAAAATAACGGCGAATGGGTATAAAAACACAATCTCTATATCAAAAATGATAAAAATCATCGCCACGAGGTAAAAGCGCACGGGAAATCGAAGGGCCGGATCACGCTCGGGTACTATTCCACATTCATACGGAGCATATTTTGCGTCTGTAGGTTTTTTGGGAGCGAGTATTCCAGATGCCACAAAAGACCCAGCGGCAAACAACACTCCTAGTGCCAGCATTATAAAAATTGGCAAATATGGCGCCATAACTAACTACACCTCAACTAGCGACACACGGCCTACACGACCAAGTTTTCCAATAACTGCCTAGCGAAAACTAATTCATTCCTAAAACACACGTTGCCGTTACAGTTAATTTCCATTACTTACACTAGCCACAGTGCAAAGAAACTCTCACGTACATCCACCGGCAATACGATATGCAAGCGAGTTTCTAAAAACGAAAATTGCTTTCCCCAAAAACATTTAAGTAGAAATGTAATGATTTACTTCGCTTTCGACTACAAATGTCCCTTTTAGGGTAGTCGCATACTCCACGTAAGCTGTTATCAAGGAGTGATAATGTCAGATTGTGATGTTCTTGTAATTGGTGCCGGCCCCGGAGGTTCGAGCGCTGCGTATTGGTTAGCCAAGCAGGGTCTGTCGGTAATTGCGGTCGAAAAAAAGACGTTTCCGCGAGAGAAAACTTGTGGAGATGGTCTTACGCCAAGATCCGTCTATCAGCTCGAAGCGATGGGAATGGCTGATTTTCTATCAAAACAACATAGATATAGCGGCTTACGCGCGGTTGCCTTCAAAAGAGATATGGAGCTCAACTGGCCCAATCATCCTGATTTGCCAAACTATGGTTATGTTGTAACTCGCTTCGATTTAGATGCGGCCGTAGCAAATAATGCAGTATCTGCGGGCGCAAAGATTATCCAAGGAGCTGAAGCAATAAGTGTCACAAAATCTTCATCGGGGCAAATCGATTCGGTCTCTGTCAAAGTAAAAGCGTCGGACGAAACCCTAATTTTTCGTCCAAAGTTTGTCATTGTGGCCGATGGATCGAATTCGAGAATAGGGCGTCAACTAGGTGTCGCACGTGATCGATCTCTCCCAATGGGTCTCGCTTTACGGGGATACTTCAGCTCGCCAATGTCTAACGATAAATTTATCGAATCGCATCTTGACATTCGCACCAAAGACGGCGAAATATTACCAGGGTACGGCTGGATATTCCCTCTGGGCGATGGTCGCGTAAATGTTGGAATTGGACTCTTATCTACTCTAGGAAAGTGGAAAGACGTAAATACTACCAAGGTCATGGAAGCATTCGTCGAGCAAGCGCCAAAGCGCTGGGGATTGTCACTATCTGACCCACTTTATACACCCACCGGTGGCAAACTTCCAATGGGCTTTTCTCTAGGACCACGCAGTGGCCCTAACTACCTGATCATCGGTGACGCAAGCGGAGCTATTAACCCATTCAATGGCGAAGGTATCGCGTATGCGTACGAAACCGGGCGCATCGCTGCGGATGTCATCGGGGATGCCATCAAACAAAATAACTTTAGATCTTTAGAACGATACGACAGGATCATCGATAAGCGGTACGCAGACTACTACGCCGTTGGTCGCGCCTTTGTAAGCCTGATCGGAAAGCCTATAATCATGCGTAGCGCGGTTAATCTTGGGATTCATTCAAAAACTATCATGACGCCCCTAGTTCGCATAATGGCAAACCTAATGAGAGAAGATAACAAAGGATTACCAGAGTTCACGTATCAAACGGGGCTGGCGCTCGTAAAGCTTAAAAATGCGGTGATGTCAAAAAAATTCTGATGAGTTCACTATCAAGCTAGAGCTGGGCGTTCTCATCGCTAGTTTGGGGATCACACTACCGCGAGCTCAAAGCGTCATCTCTATTTGGACTACTCCGCTATCTACCTCTGGAACAATTTCGAGCAAAACTACCTGGTCAATTTTTAGCTTTTGTTTTAGCTAAGCTTTCTCGGATTTCAGCCGCAGCTGCACTTGCTACATCGATCGTCTTTTCTATGTCATCAAAAGAATGTGCTAAGGACGGGAACATAATTTCATAGGCACCAGGTGCAAAAGCAATGCCTCGCTTTAGCATTGCATTAAAGAACAAAGGATAAATACCCGAATCTGCGCTCTCCTTAGCGTCTTGGTAATTTCTCTTTTCCCCGGGCGAAAAAAATACTCCCACAAGCGGACCATACGTAGGAAATTCAGCGTAAATTCCAGCATCTAGAAATACTTTTTCCAGACCAGCCGCCAATGATCGCGCTCGACCTTCTAACATCGAATAACTTGATGGCTGAAGTGCCTCAAGTGCCGCAATTCCAGCTGCAGTAGCAACCGGGTTCCCCGACAAAGTCCCCGCTTGATACACTGGACCGATAGGAGCCAGGACTGACATAACCTCCCTACGCCCACCAAACGCAGCGATAGGAAGACCTCCACCGATGACCTTACCAAAGCACCATAAGTCGGGGGTAATCGAAGTTAAAGTCGATACCCCGCCGAATCCAACCCTAAACCCGGTAATTACTTCATCGAAAATAAGCATGGCGCCAACTCGATCACACTCTTGTCGCAGCCCCTCAAGAAAGCCGTCCACCGGCACAATTAAATTCATATTGGCCGCAATTGGCTCGACAATAACCGCTGCAACTGTTTCGTCAAAGACTGGAACTTCGTTGTATGGCAAGACGATAGTATCAGCTACAGCATTTTTGGGCACACCGGCTGAATCAGGTAAACTCAGTGTTGCAACAGCACTGCCTGCACCTGCCAACATCGAGTCCGAATGGCCATGATAGCAGCCATCAAACTTGATAATCTTATCTCGACCGGTAAATCCCCGAGCAACGCGTAACGCTGACATCGCAGCTTCCGTCCCAGTAGAACATAGTCGAACCATTTCTAGGCCAGCAACCCTGGAAATCAAAAGCTCAGCAAGTCTTACTTCATTGCACGTTGGAGCCCCAAACGTTGCACCCATTTCAGCTGAACGTCTAATTGCGTCAGTAATGCGATGAAACGCATGACCGTGAATGGATGCGCCATAGGACTGTACATAATCCAAATACCGCTTGCCTTCTATGTCAAATACGTATGCGCCTGTGCCCCGTTCCACGAAATAAGGAGTCCCGCCGCCCACCGATTTAAAAGCTCGAACCGGCGAGTTTACTCCTCCGGGTATGACTTCTTTTGCGCGGTTAAACCAGTCGTAATTTGACTTCTCATACATTAAATTCCCCATTACATCAAGTTGACTTTGGCGACTTTCTCTACTTGAAAATCGTAGTAGCCAAAAATCACCATTTGCACTTGATGGCCGTTACTTGACTTGGCCAAGACGTTGTTTCGCACTCGCAACGTAAGTGAAGCACCAAGTGATTAAATACACCTTTGAGCGACTTTTAAATGTGTCCTAAGTTCCACTAAAGAGAATTTCCTAAGAGCTCGGGAAGTTCGTGGGCAAAATAGCTAAGAATTAAGTCCGCCCCCGCCCGCTTGATTGCGTAAAGCTGCTCGAGTGCAACGGCGTTCCCATCTAGATACCCCAGAGCATTCGCTGCCTTTATCATTGAGTACTCTCCAGATACTTGATAGGCGGCAATGGGCACATCTACACGATCACGTATGCGCGCTAAGACGTCTAAATAAGCCCCGGCCGGCTTAACCATTACAATATCGGCACCTTCTGTAATATCAAGTTCGACCTCTACTATCGCATCCTTGGAATTCTTAAAATCTTGTTGATAAGTTTTACGATCACCACCGTCAGCAATACAAACGTCTACCGCGTCACGAAACGGTCCGTAATACGAAGAGGCATATTTCACAGAGTACGCAATTATCCCAACTTCTTTAAATCCAGAATTATCGAGAGTATTTCGAATGGCTCCAACCTGTGAATCCATCATCCCCGACGGACCTACAAAATCCACCCCTGCTCCAGCTTGCGCGAGTGCCATTTCTCCATAAAGTTCCAGCGTCGCATCGTTATCAACGTACCCATTCTTATCGAGTATTCCACAGTGACCGTGGTCGGTGAACTCGTCCAGGCACAAATCTGCCATAACCACTACCGATCCACCAAAATGCTGCTTTAGAGTCGAAATTGCAACTTGAGTAATTCCATCGCGCGCGTAAGCCTGCGAACCAAGAGGATCTTTATGAGTTGGAATCCCAAATATCATAAAACTTCTAACACCAAATGAAAATAAGCGATCCGCTTCTTTTAGCAATGATTCGAGAGTATGTTGGTAAATTCCCGGCATTGATCGTATTTCAACCGGAGATACGGCGTTTTGTTTTATGAACAGTGGCGCCACAAAATCGTTCGGCCCTACCGTGACATCGGCGATGAGATCGCGAATAACCTGGCTAGCACGAAGACGGCGTGGACGTTTCGAAACATTCGTCATAACTTGATTCTAGGTCAAAATCCGAACTTCGTAAACCAACGTTAGTTTCTACCAGGCTCGTAATGAGCATCTTTGCGAGCTACAGCTTCAACCAGAGCGCGCAAAAGACCGTCTAGATCATGGACTTTGGCTTCGGAAATATCTGAAACACCCAACGCGCGCAGCGTCTGTGACGTTATGGGTCCGATCGAAATTACCAAGCTCGGAAGACTTTCAAGCCCATACGATTCTACAAAATTCTTAGCGGTCGATGACGAAGTAAAACACACTGCATCAGCTTCTCTAAGTGTGTTCGGATCGAGCTGAGTATCCACATAACGTTTTGTTGTATAAGTAGGCGCCGTAACTACATCGTACCCTTTTGATCTCAGTCCGTCAGGCAGGACATCTCGAGCAATTTCAGAACGGGGAATCAATACTCGTGCACCATTTGCATTTGGCAACGCATCTATAAGTGACTCAGCTACAAACGAATCGGGTATGATATCGACACCAATTCGGTATTTCGCGATTGCCTCCGCAGTCGAGGTTCCAACTGCGACAATCTTTAAGTGTCCCAAAACCCTTAAATCGTCCAGGCGCGAAAAGAATCCAAGCACTGCGTTTATCGATGTAAAAATTAATAAGTCAAATAACGCTAGGTCCTTAATACAGTTGTCTAAAAGCTCGTACGAATCACTCGGTGGAGCTATCTCAATTGTGGGCGCCAACACCACTTTAGCCCCCAGATCAGCAAGCTTAGAGGAAAAACCTTTTTGCTGAGTTTCACCCCTCGTGACAACAACTGACTTGCCAAAAAGCGGCCTTGACTCAAAAAAGTTAAAGTTGAAACCAGCCACGTCTCCAATTACAATTACAGAGGGTGACCTAACATCCAATTCGGCAAGTACGTCGAGCTGCCCACGAACGGTAATCTGATCCAATCGTGTGCCCCATCTGATAGCTGCAACCAATGTTTTTGGGTCCATGCCAGCCGCGATGAGTTGCGAGGCAATTTTTGCTCGATGTTCCACGCCCATCAACACAACCAACGTTCCGCCAAGTTGAACAAGTGCATGATAGTTGGTGTCGTCACTTGCACCTCCTTGACGATGTCCAGTAATGACTGTGAGCGATGTGGAAACACCGCGGTGGGTTACCGGAATTCCCGCATACGTCGGTACCGCGAGAGCAGAAGACACGCCGGGGACAACTTCATAGGGTACACCCAGAGATTCAAGCGCGATTAATTCTTCACCGCCTCTGCCAAAGAGCATCGGATCCCCACCCTTTAGGCGCACTACGTGCTCATAAGTCGAGCATGAATCTGCTAAAATAGTATTGATTTCGCTCTGGGGCATTGGGCGATTTGGCCGTTTACCTACGTCGATCAAGACACAGTTTGATCGAACATAGCCAAGCAGTGAAGAGTCGGCTAGATAATCATAGATCACCACGTCAGCAATCTCGAGCAAGGCTCGACCTCTTAGGGTCAATAATCCTGGGTCACCGGGACCTGCCCCAACGAGATAGACTTTGCTAGTTCGATTCTCTTTTAATCCCACGCCTACCCAATTTAGCCGGATTGTCAATTACCAATCAAAATCCCGCTTGTCCGATTGGGTTGACAAAAGTCCATTTCCGCCATTGTCAAGAATAAAAGACCCCAATTCAAAGCCAAGTTTCTCTGGGTCAGCACTTCTAAATGTTGCACTCACGATTTGGGTTCCATCGTGCGACGATACCATCCCAAATAGTACAACAGAGCCGGCATCAAGATAACTATAAGCACCCACGGGAAGGCTACAGCCGGCACCAAGCCGCTTTAACAATGCTCGTTCGGCAGTTACGCAACTAAACGTTTCCGGGTCCCCACGATCATATATACGACCGGCAAGTTCAACGTCTTGCGTCGTGGTCTCAATTGCAATTGCGCCTTGTCCTATTTGAGGACAAAAATCGCTTGGGTCAAAAACCTCATATAATTCAGGAACAATCTCCAACCTATCAAGCGCAGCTTTCGCGATTACCACGCCATCCACTTCACCCAAATGAGCAAGGCGGGTCCTTATATTGCCCCTGAGCTGTACAATTTTCAAATCAGGTCGCTTTGCAAGCAATAGCGCCCTGCGTCGCGCCGAACCCGTAGCGATCGTTGCCCCCCTTTTAGCAGTTGTCAAGGTTGTGCCTACCAAAACGTCCCGTGCATCTCCACGAGGTAGGTATCCTGCTATCAAAAGTCCCTCGGTGGTCTCACCGGGTAAGTCTTTCGCTGAATGAACAGCTACGTCTGCACGACCATCCAATAGAGCTAACTGAACCTCTTTGACAAAGACACCAGCGCCACCAATCTCAGTCAAAGGACTTGATAGATCCTTATCGCCACTCGAAATAACATGAACTAATTCATATTCTTGTCCAAGAGCGCGTCCTACTGCGTTTGCCTGCCAAAGCGCAAGCTCGCTAGAACGTGTTGCAATTTTAATGACACTATTCGTCACAGATCAAAAAGATAATTCAGAGCATCAGCCAACTTCTCAGCCCGCTCTGGTGACGTTGCTTTCAACTTAGAGACGGGCGAATGAAGCATTTTTGCGACAATGCCAAGAGCCAGAGCTTCAACTGCTTGTTGTTCACTTTCACTCAAGTCACCAAGGCGAGTTCTAAATCTATCCAGCTCACCTAACTTAATCTTCTCTGCCATTTGATATAACGAGGCAATCGTTGGAGACAAACTCTCTCGCGCAGCAGCGCGAGAACTAAACTCAGCTACTGCCTCTTCGATAATTTTCTCGGCTGGCCCTATTTGACTTCGTCTCAGGTCCATTTGCGCGTCCAAAAACTCATAAACTGAATCGAGATCTAGTAAAGACACCATACCAAGAGAGGCAATTTCTGGATCTAAATTTCTTGGCATCCCCAAGTCAATGAGCACCATCTTGTCTGTCAAGGAGCCGTCAGATTGACTCGAAATGTGATACCTGCCTACTAGATAGTGGCTTGATCCGGTCGCAAAGATAGCGGCATCGTACTGCGTCAAGTTTGCCAATGCTGACTCTAGGGGCACAGCGACAGATCCGCTTTGAGAAGCTAAGAGTTCGGCTTTATTTAGGGTGCGGTTAGCAATATGAACCTCAAGGCCACGATCAACGAGAGCGGTTACCACTTTTGAACCAATGTCACCAGCACCGACAACTAAGGCGCGCTGTGTATCGGGCTTCACCTTGGTAAGCAATTCCGCAGCGGCATAAGCAGAGGAGGTTATCCCCTGTGAGATAGCAGTCTCGGACCTTACTTGCTTCCCGACTTCCAGACTCCTTTGAAATAACTTTTCGAGATAAGAACCAGTGAATCCAAGTTCGTGGGACCTTCCAAACGCACGACGCACTTGCCCGATTATCTCTGACTCTCCTATGATTTGGGACTCAATTCCCGAAGTGAGCCTAAACAGATGACGTATGGCCCCCGCGTCATAGTAGACGTGGGCGTAGTTCGCAATCTCTGAGGGCGTTGTCTTGCATGAACTAGCAAAAATTTCTGAAATAAAATCAATTCCCGCATGAAAGGAATTCACGACCGCAAAAAACTCTGTCCTAGCACACGTTGTCAGAACAACAGCTTCCTCAACAAGGTCAGATCTAGTTAGCGTCTTCAAAAAGGAACTGATCTCATCCTCAGAAAGCGCGAAGCCTTCAAACTTGCCGACGCCGACCTCACGTTCCGATATTCCGATCGCTACAAGAGGCATTGCTTAATCTCACTCACTGCTAAATTTTCCTCGTCTGCAATAATGAATTCAAGCGCTCTTGAAGCGATAACCGAAGTCCAACCACCGTCGCGCACCTGTTTTCCTTCTAGTTTAATATCATTGCGCACTTTTGCACAAATCCCCATGAATTGATCGTGTTCCATACTCAAACTACGAGTAGCCAAATCGCAAATCCACTTCGTCAGTACCGGTACGGCGACTCTACCACTTACGCCCACTGCAAAATTCTCATATTGCTTAACGGCAACATTCCTAAAACTTGAATAATTCGAATCACTTGAATTGTTTACAAGCTTTCCTTTTGGTATGGCCGCCGTAGCAATTTTTTCATTCAATATTGAATTATTTGTACAACAGAAAATAACATCACTTTTATCGATATCATCGTCACGAAAACGTCGTCGATCAAGCGTCAACCTGTTTCTGTCTCCTCTAACATCAAAAATGTGCACACCTTCGTTTTGAAAAAACGTCTCGAATTCGGCCAACTTCAAAGCGTCGCCTGAAACGTACCCAATCAGTTCAGTTAGCGCAAGAGCGCACTCTTTCGAAAATGTTTCAGCGACAATATGTATTTCTCGAGGCATTTGATCAAAATGAGACAATTTTCTAGAAGCTACTGCTCCAGCACCAATAAAAAGCACCGACAACTTGGACAAATCAACATCCAACATCATTTCTACCACGAATTTCCTTGAATCAGCTGAAGCCAATTCAAAGTTGACTTTCTCAGCGTGATCCCATCGTACATACAAGAAAGACGTAGTTTACTTTCTATTTCTCGACTCATCAAACCAACACACCACTTAAATCATTCAACTGCAACAGCTTGAATCGTTCAATAAAACTTTGGCCGACTAACACGCAAAACAAATTCCATTCACAGTCATCAATCCAAACCGTAAGAAATTTACATTCGCATCAAGAAATTCGTATGACTTTGCGAGTATTGGCAAATTCGTTTGGTCTAGATCAAACAGGGACAGGCTTTAACCACAGGCTTTTTGCCACCACGTCCCCAAACTTCAGAAAAAAACCGTGTGATCAATCAGCCGACCCAGGACATCCCGGATCAACGAGCATTGCCGTATAAAAGTAGTTATTTGCGTACATTTTTTTTCCGATATGCATCCCTCGAATTCGCACCAAGACACCTACATCCAACTCGAAAATATTCCGAAGCACCAATACTACCGCTGAAAACTAGGCAATTGTTAGCGGAACAAACTAAAATTTTCCACCCGAGACGACGAGTTACGGAGTTGATCGTTATCTAGCGCTAATTTAAGACGAACTGTCAGGGCATTTACCATGAAGATCAACTAGACACGACTTGGTAGTAGACAACGGTAGTCAGGAAAGTACTTATGCTTTTATCGTACGCGAGCGCTCAAATGCTGCTCGAACCGCGCTATTAATAGACGCACGAAATCCGGTGCGTTCAAGGGAATTGGTGCCGGCAATCGTAGTTCCACCAGGCGAAGAAACAGCTAGACGCATCGACATTGTGTCGTAGTTATTCTCGATTAAAAGCTGTGTAGACCCCAGTACGGTTTTAGTAACTAGCTGAGCCGATAATTCCCTGGACAACCCAAGCTCAATTGCGCTATCGATCATTGCTTCGATATACATAAAAAGATAAGCTGGACCCGAACCAGAGATGGCAGTGATTGCGTCCATTTGATATTCTGGAACAGCAACTACATCGCCAAGACCACCAAGCAATCGAGTTGCTGATTCTAGGTCGTGCTTCGTAGCAAATTCACCCGCGCAAAGCGCAGTTATACCAAGGCCAATTTGTCCCGGAGTATTGGGCATTGCCCGAACAACTCTTACTTTTCTTGGCTGAACAGCCTTTTCAATATCGTATGTGGCAATTCCAGCGGCAATAGATATCACGAGTGGATCATTTGAAAAGTCGATGCTTTGAGATACAGAAGCTACCGAATTAGGTTTGGTTGCAACTACGACAACTTGAGCATCCGCGATATGATCGACCACGGTCACACCTGGGTACTCCGTTAGCAAACTTGCTATCGCGGAAGTATCGGTATCGAATACCGCTATATCAGCAATATCTACTTGGCCGACCTTTATAATCCCGTCTAAGATGGCGCGACCCATCTTACCGCAACCGACAATTAGGAGTTCAAACATAACATAGACCTTATTGCTCACCGAGTTTAGCCAAACGCATTTCCCATGCTCAATCCGAGAAAGCGTGCATAGTCTATTGCGTACCTATTATGCCACGCGACCTGCTTGGCCGACAAACTTGTTGTTCGACAGCTTGCCCAACCTTGCCATCAAGAAGTTCTTCGCATTATGGTGACCGTACGTGTATTTTGCCAGACAGCGCAACTAATTGTGGAAGTGCAAAATTTCAAACAATTACTTGGTCAAGTCACCTACGTTGCAAATGTTCGTACTCTTCGCGGCTTCTTGTCAAAGATAGATTAAACAACCTTGTGAATCAATCTAACACGCCTTACATTGATTGACTAAACCGGTGCCACCGTCAGGCAACCTCGGTAGTCAATCATTTCTATGATGTCAGAAATATCGCAAAACCATAAACATTCATAACCCCGAAAAGTTTTAGGAGTTCATGACCGATTTACATTGCCAACTTGGCAATTATCCACATTCGGTAAGTTGTCGAGTCATCAAGTAGTCAGAAATCGCCAAAAACTGCTTCGCAGATTCAGTCCACGAAAAATCCTTTGCACGCAAAATTGCCCGGCTGGCCATGGCAAAAGTTCCCTCTCTGGATTTACTAAGTGCGCCATAAATCTCATGCGCAAAAGCTTCCGCGTTACGATCGGCGACCAGGTACCCATCGACACCGTGTGTAATCAAAGACTTGAGCCCACCCACTTTAGATGCGACAACCGGTATGCCGCTAGCCATCGCCTCTAAAGCAACTAGTCCAAACGATTCAGTCCGTGACGGAACCACTACCACATCACATGCACGATAATAACTTGCGAGGCGCAGATGTGGCTCAGCACTGCGCCAAACAACACTGTTTGTAAATCCCTCATCGCTGGCGAATTTAGCACAGCGTTGCAGCTCTAACTCGCCTTGATGACCTGAGGGACCGCCAACGACTACCAGCATTGCCTCCGGTACTCTGCGTTTTAGAATTTGAAAAGCCTGGAAGGCTAAAAACAATCCCTTTAACGGTTGAATACGTCCGACATAAAGAACGATTTTCGCATTTTCAGGCAAACCAACGGCTTGTCGTGCCATGTCTTTATCACCGGGGGAAAAAAAGGCGTGTTCTACGCCCAGACCAAGAATTTTGAGGCGCTCAGGGGGAACGTTTAAATGTTGTTCGATATCATTGGCTTCTTGCTCGCAAGACGCAATAACAATATCTGAGCAGTCGGCAATAGAATCTTCACTTGCCATTCTGAAAGCCTCATTCATCTTGTCGTCTGGTTCGGATCTATCCGCTCGCTTTACTTTTTCTAGCGTATGAAAAGTTGTAACATTCGGAACTTCAAGCACATGCTTTAGTTTGTGACCGACAATTCCTGACAGCCAATAATTGCTATGTACAAAATTTGGTTTTAATTTCGGATTTAAGTCCAACCTAGATAAGACATTGTCTGTGAATTCATCTATATGAACGAGCAAGTTCTCTTTTGGCAAACTTTCTAGCGGCCCTGCAGGCACATTATGTACTGTCAACCCAGGTTCTATCTCACGAATCGGAGGTTCCTTAGGGGAAATAGATCTCGTGAACACATTTATCACGGAGCCTTGCCGAGCAAGCGCCATACAAAGTTGGCGCACAT
>JAJYGT010000021.1 GCA_021785005.1 Actinomycetes bacterium | reverse complement strand
GCTAGTAGACGTACCACCAGATCCCCAGGTAATTATAGATTTTTTACAGGAAAACTCACTTACTCCTGTGGCAATTATTGCCACACACGGTCACATTGACCACACTGGAGGAATTCCAACGCTCGTGGAACACGACTTCCCTGGCAACCAAAACCGGCCGCGTCAGCCCTCGGTGCACATACACCGTGATGATATGAACTATTTGTTAGATCCCATAGGTTCATCTCCGATGCTCGGGGAGGCTCTTCGGGCAGCAGGATTGTCTCGCAAGCTCCCTGAGATGATCGAACTGATCGACTCAGACACGTCATTTTCCGGTGCAGGCATGCGTTTTAGCGCCCTGCAAACACCCGGCCACACTCCAGGAAGCACCTGCTTTAAGCTCCAGTTGCCAGACCATGACCCTTTAATTTTTACTGGGGACCATCTTTTTGCCGGGTCGATCGGTAGAACCGATCTTGCGGGAGGTTCGCACGAAAAATTATTGGAATCTATGGCCACGAAAATTCTCCCACTTCCCGATTCGACCATAGTATTACCTGGTCACGGACCCCGCACAACCGTCGGCATCGAACGACAAACTAACCCATATCTAGTTGGTTTGCAAACTTAGTACAACATTATTAGTGGCCGCGAAAAAACATGTGAGCCATTAAACGCGGTTTTAGAGCGCCCGCGACATTAGATGACACGCAATGACGATGTCACATGTTTATTCGCAGGGATAAAGGCACCTGTAATGCCCCAATCCCCCATGATCGACAAAGAATTTGGTGAAGGCCTTATTACCGAAGGCGGTACTCCAAGATCAAAGTAATCACTTTCAGGACCGAGATCACTTATTTCAGGAGGGTCAAATAGCGTTATTAAAAGTGCGTTGAGTCGGCGAAGCACTGGAGAGTCGTACATACCGCCAATGTAAAATGACTTTGCAGCGTGGCTACAAAGTGAAATCGCGTTCACGAGTTCCTTCAAACCACCCAATCTTGATAGCTTGAGAGTAGCAATATCGAATTTCACATAATTAATAAAATCTGTCAGCCGATTGCAGCTAGTAACCTCTTGATCAAAGGCAATTCGAGCATTCGTCTTTTCACATAGCTGACCGATGCTTTTTAAATCATGTTCAGCAAATGGATCTTCTACATAAGATATCTCTGGCAATAGTATTCGGTTTACAGAATCAGCACTAAAAAAGCTGCCGTTCGCATCCAAACTTAGCTCAGGTGTTAGGCCATCAGAACCAGGTAGCGAATGTTGCAAATCTCTAATTTCCGATGCCGATGTAGCATTTGTCACCTTAATTTTCACGCGGCGGTATCCACGCGCGCTCAATCTAGCCAAGGCAACAATTCGTGCCTGGGAACTGGAATCTAATCCAAGCGAAGTACCTTGCGCCAAAACCTCAAAATAATCGAGACAATTTGTATTAAAATTCACGCCAAGCGAGTTAAAGTTTACTGTGTTGCAGCTCGCGCTCAAATACTCAACAAGCGCCGGCAATCCACCTTTTTGCTGTTGTCGTGCCCACAGATCTACCATTGCCATCTCAATCGCTGCCTTGACGGATCTGTTCCCCACATATCTACGTAGGTATTCAACGACATCCAAAATGTCAAGCTCGTACGCACCTTGGGATTTATAAGAAACAGCTTTTATGATGCCGTTAAGCATCAAAACCAGTGCTTGAATAGCCTGTTTAGTAAATTCTTCAAAATACCTAGGCTCTTCAAAAACCGGTGCTTCCCCGAACCCTAGATTCGCGTCTCCTCGAATTAAAAGTATGACAGTAGATTTATAAGAATTCGAATCCACACGCGATTGCATCGGACGTGAATATGGCATCTTTACTTCGTCCACCATAATGGAGTCGACTATTACTTTGAAATCCAATTGATACCTTATCTTGTGTAAAGCTTCACAGCATATTTTGACACGACCACAATTCAGATTCTGAAATTACTGTCAGTATCGCAAGAGTTCAAATTAACTTCTACTAAATAAATAAAAAACAAGTTGACAGTGAACTGGATTAATGCAAGCCAATGCCAGACAATATCGCGGAAAGTGATCAATAATTCTAAAAATCTCGACCTGTTTACCCATTGTTAATTTTAGCTATGTAAGTTGACGATTAGAAAGCGCAGAGCACCTGAGCCGTTACATTTACAAGCGAGCTAGGTGAGGAGACAATGCAAGATTTAGTTGTGAATACAGAAGATGATCCGCACAAGGGCCAACCGGCAACTGAGCCGTCTACAATCGAGCTCGCTGAAATAATTTTAAACGTGCAAGATCTCCAAATCGGCTTTGGCTCCAAGGTCGTCATTGAGGAAGTCAATCTTGATCTCCGTAAAGGCTCGATAGTGTCTTTGATCGGACCGACCGGATCTGGCAAGACTACGTTTTTGCGAAGCATCAATCGCATGAACGATAAAGTGTCGGGGTTTTGGACAAAAGGTCACATTACAATTTCAGGGAAAGAAGTACTGTCTCCTGACATTGACTTACTTGAGCTGCGACGAAATGTTGGGATGCTATTCCAACGCGCTAATCCATTTCCGATGTCAATTCGGGAAAATATCTTGTCAGGCGTAAAAGCTCACAAACTTGCCAAAAAGTCTTCTCACGATGATATTGTGCGCGATTCGCTGGAAAAGGTCGGCCTGTGGAAAGCGGTCGAAAAGCGCCTTTCTGATTCCCCTTTTAGGCTGTCAGGTGGACAGCAGCAACTTTTGTGCCTTGCCAGAAGTCTGGCGGTACAACCAAGAGTCCTGTTGCTAGACGAACCGACGTCTGCACTTGACCCGATCTCTGTGGAAGCGGTCGAGAATCTTATCTCGAAACTAGTCCCAGAGATCACCTTCATCGTTGTGACACATTCGTTAGCTCAGGCAAAGCGAATTTCCAATCACACGATGTTTTTCTATGATGGGAAACTCATGGAATCTGGTCCCACTTCGAAAATATTTGAGGATCCGGAAATGCCTGAGACGCAATATTACGTCTCAGGTCGCATGGGATGAAACGAACATCCAAGATAACAATAATCCGTTACAAAACGAAAGGACACGGCATGTCGCCGAAAAAACCTGTACTACTAGCTGGCTTAATAAGCGCAGCTGGGTTGGTCGCATCCGCATGCGGTAGCTCCTCATCCTCCACAACAACGACGAGCGCTACCACATCAGCACCAGCGACCACCCAAGCTCCAACCACCACTGCGGCACCAAACTACGCTGCGACGGAGACTCCTCCCACCGCTAACGTAGCGCTGCAAGAAACTGGTTCTACTCTACTTTACCCTCTTTTTAACTTGTGGGCTCCGGATTACTCCAAGGCGTATCCGAACATCACCATAACCACTGCGGGAACGGGTTCGGGAACAGGAATTGCCGATGCATCGAACGGCACAGTAGATATAGGAGCATCAGACGCGTATCTCTCGACTGCGCAAACTACAAAGACACCTACGCTTGTCAATATTCCACTTGCAATTTCAGCGCAAGAGATCGTGTACAATATTCCAGGTGTCACGCAACAATTAAATCTGACAGGTCAAGTTATCTCCAGTATTTATCAAGGCAAGATCCAATATTGGGACGACTCGGCAATAGCTGCATTGAACTCAGGCGTAACCCTTCCTCACCTGCTGATTTCACCTGTTCATCGTTCTGATGGCTCCGGTGACACATTCATATTTACGCAATACCTAAGCAAGCAAGATCCAAGCGGATGGGGCGCGACAGTTTCGTACGGCACCACCGTTGCATTCCCAACCGTTTCCAGTGCGCTTGGCGCTAATGGCAATGGCGGCATGGTTACCACCTGTGGGGCTACCAAAGGTTGCATTGCGTATGTAGGAGTCAGCTACGCTTCTGCTGCACAAAAAGCAGGATTGACCATTGCGGCAATTTCAAACGCGGCTGGAAAGTTCGTAACGCCAGACGCATCTTCGATCCAAGCAGACGCGCAGAGCTTTATTGCTCAGGTTCCAACCAACGAGGCAATTTCATTGATTGACGGTCCAGGCGCTACAGCGTATCCGATCATCAACTTCGAATATGCAATAGTGAACACGGCTCAAACCGACGCAAACAAAGCTCAAGCTATTCGTTCGTTGCTGACCTGGGCAATTGATCCGTCCCATGGAAATGCGACTTCGTATCTATCCCAAGTTAACTTCCAGCCATTGCCTCAATCTGTTGCATCGCTCTCGCTAGCACAGATTAGCAAAATTCAAGCTGGATAACAAGAGAAACTAGTTACCCGCTTATTGAAATAAAACAACGGTGCTATGCCAATCTGTGAAATACGCGGATTGGCATACGCCATTAATCTAACAAAAACACGACGTGTCTACTACGAGGAGCCCAAATGGTGACAAGAGCAATTAGCGCGACCGAATCCGGAAGCGCGGACAATCATTTTGTACCAAGCGTCGCTTTGGGCAATAATCCAATACGGATTGCCACAGCCATAGTGTCAACGTTGCCTTTGTTGGCGCTGGGTTCTATCTTGGTTGTCTTGTTTTTTAATTCACTACCTGCAATAAAGTACAACGGCTTTCATTTTCTCACCTCAAAACACTGGAACCCCGGAAATTTTTATGCCAATCCAGTAACGACCAATGGCGTAACTCACCCAATTCTTGCCAATTACGGAGCTTGGCCACTTATCGTCGGCACTCTACTTTCTTCTCTGATCGCAATCACAATCGCGCTTCCTCTGTCAGTTGGTGCTGCTTTGATCGTTGCTAAGTCTCTTGGGCCACGTTTGCGGAACTTATTAGGCGTTTTTTTTGAACTTCTTGCCGGGATTCCGAGTGTTATTTTTGGACTTTGGGGCGCTCTCACCCTCGGGCCACTGTTAGCTCGAGACGTATATCCGCTTCTCGCAAGGCACATTCCAAATGTGATACTGCTGAAGTACTTCAGGGGAACTACGGGTTCAGGAGAAGGATTACTAACGTCGGGAATAGTCCTGGCAATCATGATCGTTCCAATTATCGCCTCTACGACTAGGGATTTGTTTCTCCAAGTTCCAAAACTTACAGAAGATGGTGCCTCCGCGCTTGGACTCACACAGTGGGAAGTAACGCGTAACGTTACGTTTCCATGGGTTTCAGCGGGAATTATAGGAGCAACCGTCTTGGGTCTTGCCCGAGCGCTGGGCGAAACAATGGCGGTCGCGATGATTTCTGGGAGCGTGCTAGGAAGTCTCCCAACCAATATTTACTCCACTTATACGACGATTGCCGCAACGATTGTTTCCCAGCTCGACTCGGCGTTGACGGATGCAACCGGCCTTGCAGTTGACACACTTGCGGAGGTTGCACTCATAATTATGGTTGTCACCTTGCTAACAAATGTTGGAGCTCGAATACTAATAAAGAAAGTTTCAACGACTTCGCTACCGGTTGGAAGGGGGATTTAATGTCGAACATACCCACAATTGACACAAATCTGTTTGTGCCTCGAAAGCGCAGGCGCTACATAAATAGGGTCGTCTTTACTCTTGGTACACTCGCACTGTTACTTTTAATTTCACCATCGGTTTGGATAATAGGTCAAGTCCTAGTACGTGCCATCCCCCACTTTAGCTTCAGTGTGATAACGACCAATGGTGTTGGACTCGGCGGAGGTCTCAAAAACGATATTGTAGGCACGACTTTGATAACCGCAGGAGTAGGAGTGGTGGCTGGAACAATTGGAATTTTGACCGGAATCTATCTTTCTCAATTCGCAACAGGTCAAGTCGCAGGACTCCTACGAGGTGCGTCAGAAGTACTAGCTGGAATTCCCTCAATCGTCATTGGCTATGTGGGTTACATCGCCCTGGTTGTGCATTTTCACTGGGGTTTTTCATTAGGTGCTGGACTTATCACCCTATCTGTAATGGTTATCCCCTATATTGCAAAAACTACTGAAGTGTCACTGCGCCAAGTCCCGAGCTCATACACTGAGGGTGCAGAAGCTCTTGGATTCAAACCAACCAGAATATTACGCCTTATCACCATCAAAAGCGCGCTTCCTGGGATCGTAACCGGCATGATAGTTGCACTTGCAATTTCGGTTGGTGAGACTGCCCCACTTCTCTACACTGCCGGATACTCCCAAAATATGCCGCACTTGGCCTTTACGCATTCACCGGTTGGATATCTAACGTATGCAGTTTGGACGTTCTACAATCAGCCAACCGTAACCGCGCAAAGATTATCTTATGACGCCGCTATGTTGCTAATATTCATGCTTCTAGCACTTATTGCCAGCTCAAGAATTATTGTCAGCAGAACTCAGCGCCATGCAGAAACCAAAGGATAACGCTGTGGGTTAATTCGCTAAGCCTGACCCATCTCAAGAAAAACTTGATAAACACGCCTTGGTGTATCGCTACCCATGATCGATCCAGGCTAGAGCTAGGGTTTGGGATCGAATGCTCCAAATACAATTTTTTGGAAATCTAATGGGTCGGTCAAAACAGCAACAGAATCTTGCGAACCATCGCTGACCATATTCCAATACTCGTCGACTTCTTCTGACTGAACTTGTTCGTGCATCTCTTCGTTGAGCCTCGGGTTTTGACTAATCTGTGCGCTTACAATAAACTTTCGGACCTTGCGAGCGACTTCAGGCGGCACCTTCATAGTTTCAACTCCATATGATCCACAAGGAACAACAGATCGCACTACAGCATGAAAAGTTACTGTTTCTTCATCTAGGGTCAGCGTGACTCGTAATTCGTCACCTAGCTTTAAATTTTCATTTGATTTGAGTCGAATGCCACCCTGCGATATGTCGACGACAACTGCAGTAAAGTTCTTAACAGCCTTTTCATCTTTAATATGGAATACCGCTGCATCGAGGGCCGTCTGTACCCTGACCGTATCTCTTCGTTGAAGTACTGCGCCAGGATTTAAAAGTCGTACTCCGATCGTTTTGGTACTTGGTCCTGCGATGTCCTCAAGTACGATTGGCGCTCCAAATATGCCGTGTTTAACTTTGCGTAGCAAAACTGCATTTTCACCTAACTCAAACTGGTCCCAACTGCTGAGCACAAGTCGCACCACCTTACCAGCCAAATACAAAACGGTTCCCTGAAAAGCTTGATCAGGAATCATTAAATGGGATGCATCGAAGTTATGAGCATATTCAAAGTCAAGAAATACGCGCGTACCTTCTCTTAGGAACATTTAGTTACTCGTGTCCTTATCGCTTACGTTTAAATCGGCCAAAACTCTCAGAGAAAAAGCAGCATAACAGAATTGAATATAAGAAAAAGTTTCGTCAATTGAAACAAAAACTTGACAAATATCACTATCTCAAGTCATAACACGAATCGAAAAGTTCCTAAGTTTGCGTCATCGTTTGTCGTGACACATCCTTGATTGCCAATATTGCGCCACAACTTAGTAAGTAGCATCTATTTGAAGGCAGCACTCCATATACGCTTCTCGTGCGTTAAAACTTTGATCACGGACCTAAGCTCGCCAAAAAGATTTCAGCGACCGATATCGAGAAATACCAAAAGATCAAACACGAAAATCAAAAAACGTACCCGGAGCGGGATTCGAACCCGCACGCCCTCACGAGCAAAGGATTTTGAGTCCTCCGTGTCTACCATTCCACCACCCGGGCAAGAAGCTTAAACCATAATAGGAGGTTACCTCATCAATCCGACAAAAACCCGATGAGATACAAAATTTCTAAAGCCCGGCACAGGATCTAATCGTTGTAAACGGCAGTTCTGAAATTATTATCTAAAAATTAATAGAATCTTGTAACCAATCAACAACTTCGAGAGTCTATTAACTGTCTGGATAACTACGACCTATCCACATTTTTAGTGAAGACCAGCAAATTACGGAGAAGGTTCGTGCAGTTATCACACGTTATTTATAGCAAAGTTTGACTTGCGCTCGACTTTAGATTCAAAGGAGTAAACGAACTAGATATCACAAGATGAACAATTAAACGTTGGCGTATGGCATAACCACCAAGACTAAAAGCGCGACGGGGAGCCAAACAAAAGCTTAATCACTCCCAGGATTGCAATTTGGAGATTTGACAACTGACCAACAGCAATAGACGTGAGTAAGTTGTGATGAGTTAACTCACACACCATCTAGTAGAGAATCCCTAGTAGAGCGACTAAAGAAAGTGATCAGGTAGCAATTTATCAGCCGAGAACGTTGCAAACGATCTACAAAACGCGCAATAGTTACAAAAACTTAATAATGAACTTATCATTTTGCCCAATATGGTAACGAATAGACTATTTTACTCAAAGATTTTGGGCAATTATACAAAGAGACGAAAGGTACTAAGTGATAGCTTTCACATTTCCGGGTCAGGGTTCGCAAAAGCCTGGCATGGGAGCTTCATGGGTAGACCATCCTTCTTGGGAACTCGTGGGAGATGCTTCTGAAGCGTCAGGTCGCGATATTGCTAGCCTGCTTCTTACGGCCGACCAAGAAACGCTCTCACAGACTCGGAACACACAGCTAGTAACTTTTACTATGTCAATGTTGGTTCTTGACGCAATCGAACGTATCGGTGTCACACCGTCAATTTGCGCAGGTCATTCGCTTGGGGAGTATTGCGCCTTGGTAGCAGCAGGAGCACTTCCTTTTGAAACCGGAGCGCGACTAGTCGGCGAACGCGCCGAAGCAATGCAACAGGCTGCAGAAGCTAATCCAGGTCGTATGGCCGCACTTTTAGGCATTGACGATGCAGGAGCAGAATCGGCATGCGACCAAGCTGGTGGCGAAGTCTGGGTAGCTAATTACAATGCGCCTGGACAAGTTGTTCTTGCAGGTAGAAAAGATTCACTTGACCGAGCAATCGAAAAAGCTAAGGAATTTGGAGCAAAAAGAGCGCTCCTTCTACCGATAAATGGTGCGTTCCATACTCCCTACATGGAGCATGCTCGCCATAGATTACGCAAGGCCCTACTTGAATCTCGATTTTATGACGCTGAAGTGCCAGTCGTAGCCAATGTGGACGCATTTCCATACAAACGCGCAGCAGACTGGATACGCCTGCTCGCTCAGCAATTAACATCACCGGTAATGTGGACCAGGTCCCTGGGAAAACTCAGAGATCTCGGAACGACACTTTTGGTGGAAATTGGGCATGGCAACGTCTTGACCGGACTTGCAAAACGATGTGTGCCAGATATTGAGGGAATTTCAATTCAAACTCCCGACGACCTAGACAAACTGATGCGCGCAGTTGAAGCAAGTTCGTCCACCGCTGTCACCTTCGATACCGAAATCGGTGAACATCTTTACGCTTCAGAACGAATCGTAGTTTCCCCATCAGCTGGCGTTTTCTCACCTGCTCCAAATCTCAAACTAAAGGCAGTCCTAAAAGTTGGAGAGCAACTAGGAGATGTATCGAAAGAGCCTGTCAGGTCGCCATTCGATGGTACGCTTAGCGGATATCTGGCAAAAGATGGCGAACGAGTAATTACTGGACAGCCAATTGCATGGCTCCGAACCACATTGGAAAACTAAATGAACATGTATGGATCAAAAGTAGTGGGTTGGGGTGCTGCACTTCCAGATGAAGTAGTCACCAACAAAGACTTCGAAGCTCGACTCGAAACAAATGATGCTTGGATTACCGAGCGAACCGGAATAAAAGAGCGCCGGATGGGAGGAACTACTTCTTCACTTGCGGTTGAAGCCGCTCAAAAAGCTCTTGCAAATGCCGGCCTGCAACCTAGTGATATCGGGCTTTTGGTTCTCTCTACAACAACACCTGAACAAACAGTCCCGGCAACCTCTGGTACGATCCAAGCGCAACTCGGGCTCACTTGCGGCGCATTTGATATAAACGCAGCTTGCGCAGGTTTTGTCTACGGACTCGTTGTTGGACATTCGATGATTGCCACAGGCACCGAACGCGTTCTCGTAATCGGCTCTGATACGCTGAGCAAGATTACGGATCAGCAGGATCGATCAACCGCTGTACTATTTGCCGATGGAGCCGGCGCAGTAATCCTTGAGCGAACTGCCCCTGAAGACAATGCAGTACTTGGATGGGACCTTGGCGTCGACGGATCCTTGGTGCCGATTCTGTATTGCGATCATGGCGGATACTTAAAAATGGAAGGGCGCGAAGTCTTCAAGCGCGCAGTTCTAGCCATGGTAAGTTCAGCTAAAACTGCAATGGAGCGCGCAGGAGTCACCGCAGATGACATTGCTTTAGTCGTTCCGCATCAAGCCAATATACGTATTATCGAAGCTGCAAACAACCGTCTTGGACTTTCCATGGAAAAGACAGCAATCGTACTAGATACCACTGGAAATACATCATCAGGAAGCGTCCCACTGGCATTGAGCGCCGCAGTGGAAAAAGGTATGGTAAATCCTGGTGAGTACATTCTATTCAGCGGATTTGGAGCTGGAATGACATGGGCAAGTGCTGTGGTTAGATGGGGCAAATAAGCAATGGAACATAAGTCTCGCGTGGTTCTTATTACGGGTGGCGCTACAGGTATTGGAGCAGCAACAGCTAAGGCACTCCTTTTAGCTGGCCACCAAGTGGCGGTCACTTACCATACCCGTAATGCCGGAGATGAACTGACCAGCTTTGGTAACCAGTTTTATCAAACCCATTGTGAGCTGACTGATCCAACCTCAATCGATAGTGCTATTTCGGAGGTTGAGGCGATTTTTGGGCCTGTCGAGATACTCATTGCAAATGCGGGAGCTACCGACGATACACTACTGCTACGAATGTCAGAGGCAGCGTGGGCAAAAACTCTTGATACAAACCTTACCGGAGCGTTTCGCCTGACCAAAAGAGTCCTACCACAGATGATAAGACAACGATGGGGCAGAATCGTATTTGTATCCTCAGTAATCGCAGGTATGGGTGCCCCGGGGCAAGCAAACTATGCGGCATCCAAGGCCGGTTTGACAGGTTTTGCGCGGTCGCTTGCCCGTGAGGTGGCTTCCCGAAATATTACGGTGAATATCGTAGCGCCAGGCGCTGTCGAGACGGCGATGACGCAAGATTTGACGGAAAAGCGACAAACAGAAATGCTAGCTTCCATTCCAATGGGACGCGTTGCAAAGCCCGATGACATCAGCGGTGCCATATCTTTTTTGACCTCGGATGAAGCCAACTATATAACTGGTGTAGTCCTACCAATAGATGGTGGATTATCTATGGGATTCTGACACGAAGCCACTAGCATTTACCGAATAATCTTGCGGATTATGCGATCGTAGCTCAAGGTACTACTATCTAATAATTGATTAGAGCTAACTACTACATGAAAAGGAAGTTGCAACAATGGACGACGCAAAGACTTTTGAGCAATTCAAAGAGTGCGCAGTTAAAGTTCTTGGCGTGAGCCCAGATAAGGTAGTAATGGAGGCAAATTTTGCCGAAGACCTCGAAGCGGACAGCCTGGACATTGTCGAATTGGTAATGGAGCTAGAAGATTCATTTTCTATTAAAGTAGAAGAGTCAGAGCTAGAAAATGTCAATACTGTCGGCGCAGCATATGAACTAGTAAAGGGCAAGCTTGCATGAAAATCGGCTGGATCGATGGCAAAGGAATTGAAGCGCCTTACAAGGTAGCCATAACAGGCATTGGAGTAGTATCTTCTGCTGGCATTGGAAAAGATGCCTTTTGGAACGGCATTCTAAAGCCCGAAAGCCTAGGGGATAAGCTGATCCACGACTTCGATCCCGCACACTTCATGAATGTAAAAGAAGCTAGACGTGCAGATCGCTATAATCAACTTGGCTTGGCAGCTGCACAACTTGCAATGGACGATGCCGGTCCACTAGATGTAGATCCAGCAATGGCTGGAGTTTGGATGGGCACAGGCGTGGGCGGTCTAACCTCGCTCGAATCCCAAATTATCGTATGCCATGAGCGTGGACCAGACCGCGTGACGCCCTTCCTAGTTCCAATGATGATGGCCAACTCAAACGCAGCTACAATATCAATGCGCTTTGGATTTACAAATACCTGTCAAACCACAGCGACAGCATGTGCTGCTGGAACCCACGCCATAGAAAATGCTGCACGGGAAATAGCATCGGGACGAGCCACGGTAATGTTGACCGGTGGTGCTGAAGTCTCGACTACCAAGACTGCACAAGCCGGCTTTGCAAACATGACAGCCTCAACTCCAACTGGTATATCTAGACCGTTCGACATTAACCGCGACGGGTTTTTAATGGCAGAAGGCGCTGGAGTCGTGGTATTAGAAGAACTAAACCATGCATTGGCACGCAATGCGCATATTTACGCACTTATAACTGGCGTTGGATCCAATGCAGACGCTCATCATATAACCGCCCCAGCTCCCCACGGAGTCGGTGCTGCGAGTTGTATGGAGTTGGCACTCCTAGACGCCGGCTTGTCACCATCTGATATCGCACATATCAATGCTCATGGGACTTCAACACCCCTAAATGATCGGGGCGAAGCAGAAGCAATCGCTAAGGTTTTTGGCATACCGTCACCACCAGTTACTTCTTTGAAGGGTGCACTTGGACATACGCTGGGTGCTGCAGGTGCAATAGAGGCAGTGGCTGTATGTCTGACCTTTGAAAACAATGTCATACCAATAACTGCTAATACTAAAGTTGTGGATCCAGAAATCAACATCGATGTGGTCATCAATGAGACACGCCCACTCGGGCCAGGTGCAATAATTTCAAATTCATTCGGATTTGGCGGACACAACGGGTGCATTATCTTCGAACGATTCGAGTAATCCTGCCCTGCAGATAAAACAAGCTCAAAAATCAGCTTTTAAGCAGTGCACCAGTCACCATAGCACCATCGGTTGTTGAGTATTGCAAACATTAACCCAAGCTCAACAATGCACCGGCCAATGAAGCAATATGCTCCGGCTATTCTCAGTTAGACTGGTTAGCTTAGGTAAAGTGGAGATAGAGACGGATACAAAGAGCGAAAATTCTAAGGAAGTTCTTTCTGATCTAAATATTGGCTCGTTTAGTAAGCGTGGTCCTTGGGTAGTAGATCTTGATCGGATGCTTTGGCTCCCGGGAATTGACTCATTGCGACAACGAAGCAGACAAGAAGTCCCCCGACTGCTAAGAAAACGAAAGTACCCACCAACTTCACGTGCACTCAAAGTTGGAACGTCACTCGGTCTAGCACTTTTACTATGGCGAATCTTCGAACGTCCAAAGGGCAACCCAACTTCAAGGACGGGACTTTCGAAGCGCCTGAAGCGATCATTTGAGTTGTTAGGTCCGACATATGTAAAACTGGGTCAGATTGTTTCGTCTGGTGAGGGCATTTTCCCCGAAGAGTTGGTACGCGAATTTAAGTCTCTCCGCGACAAAGTCAAAGCTGAGGATTTCTCCATTGTACGTCAGACGCTTGAGAACGAGCTCGGTGCTGAGTTAGAAGACGTTTTTAGCGAATTTGACACCACGCCAATTGCGGCGGCCTCAATCGCACAAGTATACTTCGCGCGACTTCGCACTGGAGAGGAAGTGGTAGTAAAAGTACAACGAAGCACCGTTTCGTCGTTGGTATCAAAAGACCTTGCTGCCATGAGTTGGATATCACCTGCTCTCGTCGGGCGTATACCAGTAACCGCATTGGCAAACCCGCCCGCCCTAGTTGAATTGTTCGCGGAAACAATCGTTGAAGAGCTTGATTTTCGCTTAGAAGCAGCCAACATGCTAGACGTGGCTCGCCTGCTTGCTCAGACCGATCAGAGGGCCATTATCGTACCTCGTCCCCATCCAAAATTCGTGACTCGAAAAATGCTAGTCATGGAACGTCTAACGGGATTTTCTTGGGACGATCCCGAAAGTATGAAAAAGGCAGGAATTGATACCTCCAAAGTACTTCGCGCGGCCTTAGTAGGTTTCATGGAAGGAGCTATTTTATTTGGCATATTTCACGGAGATCTACACGGTGGAAACTTGGTGGTGCAACCCGATGGTGTCGTTGCTTTATTTGACTATGGGATTACTGGAAGACTTACCGAGAAAAAACGACTTGCCTTCCTAAAATTACTCATGGGCGGAACAGTAAACGACGTGCGGATACAAACCGAAGCGTTGCGGGACTTGGGCGCACTCCCTGAGGATACAGATATAGAAGTGGTGATCCAAGATCTTGGACTGGACAGGCCCGCCAAAGATCCAACTCAGATGAGCCCTGAAGAACTGACCAACGAAATTCGGGAACTGACCAAGGCGCTTCTAGGATATGGTGCCAAGTTGCCCAAAGAATTGATGTTGTTTATAAAAAACATGATTTTTTTAGACTCCTCTATTGCTACCTTGGCGCCCGAAATCGACTTGTTGTCAGAAATATCGTACTTGGCAGGCTACTTTACAACGAAACACGGGGCGAGAATTGCCGCCGAAGTGGGAATAGACCTGCGTGAAACCCCAGTAGACCTAAACGGTGTCAAAGGTTCGTTAGGGCTTGACAGCGAAATACAGTCGCTCACGTACTCCGAACTGAGACAACGTCGTGAGATTATACGCTCTCGAATGGAAGAGCGAAATCAAAAATCCAAACGACCGAAGTTGATAACACGAAACCGCTAGTCTCGCTTAGAGCACAAGTTGAGGTAGTCACCAAGTAAATTTTGCATTTACAAAAGCTCATTTAGCACATGCTCGTTGGAAGGCGACGAGGCCATGTCATAGAGAATCAATAGCTGAGCGAATTGATTTAACAAACTCAAATGCGTGGGCGGGGCCACCACCTTCAAGCAGAATCTTCACTAAAGCCGATCCAATTATAACTCCATCTGCATCGCGAACCACAGACTTGGCTTGAGATGGAGTCGAAATTCCAATTCCGACCATCACCACCTGGTCAGTAACAGCCTTGATAGATTTCGCGATCTCTGACGCCGAATTTGATAGGGTTTCGCGCACGCCAGTTACTCCCATTAAGCCAATACCATATACAAAGCCAGTCGTTGCCGAACATAACTTCGCAGCCCTTAAAGTCGGTGTTGTTGGCGAAACTAAAAAAATATTGGCAACTCCCGCGCGATTTGCTAATTCTGTCCATTCACCCGCTTCTTCAAGTGGCAAGTCAGGAAAAATGGTTCCTGCTATATTTCCATCTTTGAGCCAACCTAGATATCTCTCAAACCCAGCGTGAAACAAAAGATTACAATACGTCATAGCAATCAATGGAACTCCGACGTCCAATTTGGCAAGTTCAGAAAAGATAGAAATAGGCGTCGTTCCCCGTTCTAATGCTCTTTGTGAGGCTGCTTGAATTGTTGGACCATCCATTATCGGGTCAGAAAAAGGTATCCCAATCTCAATGGCGTCTGCGCCAGCGTTTGCAATCGCTTCGACGCTCACTATCCAGTCCTGATCATATCCCGCAGTTAGATACGGTATTAATAATTTCTTACCCGCATCTCTTTTAGATCTAAGTTCTTTTTCAAGGGGTACGTACTCGTCAACATATGTGCTCATCGCAAACCTTTTACTCATTGTCCAAGAATTCGAGCTACAGTTTCAGAATCCTTGTCGCCACGCCCTGACAAAGTAACTAAAACCGACGAACCTAGCGGAATCTCGTTGCCAGCTTCTTTCAATACCCATGCGATTGCATGAGCCGGTTCCAATGCTGGAATAATTCCCTCACTCTTGGCGAGACGTTGAAAAGCGTCTAACACCATTGAATCCGTCACACAATAGTACGAAGCTCGTTTTAGACTAGCGAGATACGCATGTTCTGGTCCTACGCCGGGATAGTCAAGTCCGGCCGAAATAGATTGCGCCTCTTCAAGTTGGCCATATTCATCTTGTAAAAACCGCGAACGCATCCCATGAATTACGCCCGGCGTACCATTTATGATTGCCGCTCCACCCGCAGGTTCAACGCCGACCAGAATCGTGTCTGACTCGAGATATTTAGCGAAAGAGCCGGCTGCGTTGGATCCACCTCCGATACAAGCGACCACGTAGTCTGGATCCCTGCCAAGTAGTGCATTTATTTGGGGACGTGATTCTTCACTTATTATTCGCTGAAATTCCCGGACCATCAAAGGATACGGATGTGGTCCCATTACTGATCCAATGCAATAATGGGTGTCGTGCACACAGGCGACCCATTCTCTCATCGCCTCATTGATAGCGTCTTTTAGCGTTTTCGAGCCCGAGGTAACTGGTATAACCTCGGCTCCTAAAAGACGCATGCGAAACACGTTCAGGGCCTGGCGCTCCACGTCAATAGCGCCCATGTAGACAGTACATTTGAGTCCAAACAGTGCTGCAGCCGTAGCTGTAGCAACACCGTGCTGGCCAGCTCCAGTCTCGGCTATTAGCCTTGTTTTCCCCATTCTTTGGGTAAGCAGAGCTTGACCGATTACGTTATTTATCTTGTGGCTACCGGTGTGGGTAAGATCTTCACGTTTGAGATAAAGTTCAATTCCCAACGAATCTGATAGATTATTGCATCGTGTAATTGGAGTAGGTCGTCCAGCATAGCTTGTGAGGATCTCTTTGTACTGATTTACAAACTCCGGGTCTAACCAAGCATCTCTAAAAAGTACTTCAAGTTCACTTACGGCTGCCACGAGGGATTCGGGCACAAAGCGACCGCCAAACTCCCCAAAACCACCGCTGCTAAAGTCATATGAATCCAAAGATTCCACCATTACAAATCCTCTGCCCAGTTAAAGGCCCACGGCCTGTCGTCAACTCCAGAATTTACCACCTGTCGCTCGCCCTCTAACTTTACAAATGCCGCTCTAGCGTTCGCGATAAAGGTCTTTAACGCCACTGGATCCTTTCTGCCTGGATAACTTTCAACGCCCGTAGATACGTCCACGCCAAAGGGTTTCACCGTCAAGATAGCCTCTTGTACGTTTGATGGTCGTAATCCGCCAGCCAAAATAATCTTTTTGCGCGCATGGGAAGCATCAAGAAGCGACCAATTAAACGCTGCCCCTGACCCCGGTTGCGCAGAATCTACCAACAAAGCATCCACTGGGTAGTTCAAATACTGGTCAATGCTAAGGCCGTCGCCTGCTACGGCCTTGATGACGTAGTTCATCTTTGATCTAACTTCAGCACATGCCCGAGGACCCTCACTACCATGTAATTGTGCTCCGCTTAAGCCACTCGTGTGAACGATACTGGCTACTCGATCAGGCAATTCGTCAACGAAAACTCCAAAAGTTTGGACCTCTTGGGGCAATCTCTTTACGATATCTTTGACCAAACTAGGAGTTACCTGTCGCTTCGATGGGGCAAATACAAACCCGAGTGCGTCAGCACCTAAGGCAACTGACAATAAGGCATCTTCTTCGTTTGTGATACCACAAATCTTTATAAACACAAATTCCCTTTTTGCCGTCCGCTCGAAACGAAATCCTTTGCCAGTTTTTGTGGCGAATCAGATCGCACCAATGCCTCCCCAACGAGCATTGCGTCAAATCCGAACTCCAAAAGTTCTTGCGCTTGACTGACTTGGGTTATTCCAGATTCTGCTACGCAAAGCACACCAGGTGGTATTTCAGACCGCAGTTTACAGGCCAGGGAGGTATCGATCGAAAAATCTTGCAAATTTCGTTGATTGATCCCGATGATCTTTGCCTTGGCGGCCAAGGCGACCTCAATCTCGGCCTTTGTATGCACCTCAGTTATGACATCTAGGTCGCATTCGGCGGCTAGTTCCAAAAAAAACTCGAGTTCGTTGTTTGCGAGAGCTGCCACTATTAGCAAAACTGCACTTGCCCCGTGCATCCGCGCATCATATATGTCGATTTCATCAAGAGTGAAATCTTTTCTCAAACATGGAATTGGAACGCTCGCAGCAATTTCTTTGAGGTCAAATAGCGATCCAGAAAAATACTTTTCGTCAGTTAGCACCGATATGGCAGCCGCACCTGCTCCATAATACGCTTGGCCAAGTGCTATAGGATCCTCAATTTGTGCTAAATCCCCCTTCGAAGGCGATCTTCGTTTACACTCTGCTATCAAAGAGACACCTGGATCGCTCGCGATAGCATCAAATAGACTCACCGGTCGAGTTGTTGCTAAAGCTTGAGTTCGCACCTCAAAACGTGATCTATCGTCTTTTTGAGCCCGATTACGATGCCAGCTAATTATCTCCTCTAGGTAGGTACCCTCGACGCCCAAGTTGCTACTTTCACTTCTCATTAATAGCAACCTCTATTTTAAATAGAGACTGCCGTCTGCGCTAAATCTTTAAAGTGCCGACACAATACATTCTAGTTGGCGTAGACCTAGACACCAAAACAACTCAAACGCTATTTAGCATCGCCAATTTCTTGAAATCGACGCAAGATCAGCACTAAGAGCGTCTAACTTTTCATTATGAGATACAGCTATCGAGTTTATATGCCACAATTTACCAAAGTTGAACAATAGCGGCACAACATAAAATCTCATAATAATTGAATGTAGTCTTTAGACAGTGTTGTGATCAGACATTGTTACTGAGCTTTGGAGATACGGTGGCGCTTAGTCCTGAACCTATAACGATCGCAATCGTCGAAGACGACCCCGATATCGCAGATCTCCTTAATAGTTATCTGCGAAAGGAAGGGTACAGATCCATAATCGCTCCGGATATGGAACGAGCTCGCGAAATTATATCAACCATGAATCCACGATTGGTTCTTTTAGATCTGGGTCTACCCGGAGGAGGCGATGGACTGGACATCCTTCGCGAAATTCGCATAAAAGGAGAAGTTGCGGTAATGGTAATTACCGCACGAGACTCTGAATTAGACAGAATCGTGGGCCTTGAACTCGGCGCGGACGATTATGTGACCAAACCATTTTCACCTAGAGAGGTCGTCGCACGCACTAAAGCAATCCTACGCAGAATGAACGGTCCAAAACAAACCGATGCCCAAAAAGTCGTACTCGGACAAATCACTATTGACCCCGAGCAACGTCGTGTCGAAGTAAACGGAAAAGAAATTCAAACCACGGTTAAAGAATTTGACCTTCTGTACTATTTAGCCACAAATCGGCGGAATGCGCTTTCTCGAGACCAAATACTTGAGGCGGTTTGGGGAATCGAGTGGTTCGGGGACGAACGCACGATCGACGTTCACGTGCGTCAATTGCGTAAAAAACTCGGGAGCTCACTCGAGCTTACGACACTCTGGGGAGTTGGATATCGCCTTGACTAATCCTCGCGCAAATCCACGGTAAAAATGCAGCACACCTTTGGCTATTAGTATGAGAAAATTGCTTAGAAAAAACAACATACTACTTGGATCTCTCAATGCACTAGGCACTAGTAAGAGGCACCGAGCATGCGACGACGTCTAACGTATACGATTTCGTCGCTGGTCTCTGGGGCGCTGTTGGTGGCAGGCATTGGAGTTGCGCTGATATTTCAAGCCGACATCGTACATAATGCCGTTAAACAACTCACGGCAGAGGTACAGGCAATATCGAGTCGTTCGACCATTTCCAACCCTAATGTACTGCGTTTTATCAAGCTAGCAGCTGCACTAGATGGGGCCAAAGTTGTGCCTTTGGGTCAACGCACGGGAGAACCGCTTTCTAGTTTGCCAGCTCCGCTAAACGTTTCGATCTTTAACCCGAGCCAATTTCTTGCGGGCTACGGTCAATCAGGAACATACTCCAATGTGGCCTATGCGGCGTTGCCACTCCATTCAACAAATGCTCTGGGACGACCGACGTTGAGTTTGCTGGTAATTACCCGTGCAATACCGCCCATAGGTAAAGCCATCATTTTCCTAGGCATAGTCATATTGGCATCAATCATCGTTGCGATCGCCGCAGCGGAATTTCTAACCTATCGATTTACTAAGCCAATTCTGGCCCTGGTAAATACCACTCGCGATATTGCTGACGGCAACTTCTCCGCCCGCATAACCGACGCTCGAGTAAAGGACTCAGAGCTCGAACAACTTGGCGACTCGATTAACTTAATGGCGGCGAAACTAGATAGATCCAGCGAAGCAGAACGCCAGTTCCTGCTAGCTATAACTCACGATCTTAGAACTCCAATGACATCGATAAAAGGTTACGCCGAGGCGATATTGGATCAAACACTAGAACCAAGTGCTGCAGCAAAAATAATAGTTTCCCAAAGCAACCGCCTCTCACGCCTTATTAAAGATCTCCTAGATCTTGCTAAAATACGTGCAAGCTCATTCTCACTGAATACAATGTCCATGGATCCAAGTCAAATTGCAGATCAAGTTGCCGCCTCTATGAAAATCAGAATGCAAGAGGTGGGTTTAGAGTTTCAATATCAAACGTTCAATGTCGAGCACTCGACCAGAATTACTGTCGATCCTGATCGTCTTGCACAGGTTCTTTCGAACCTTGCGGAAAATGCATTTAAGTTTGCAACAAACAGAGTAGCACTTTTGTGTGTAATAAAAGACAACGAGTCAATTTTTACAATTGCCGATGACGGGCCTGGTATAGCGGAAGCGGCAAAAAGCGCGCTCTTTGAAAAGCCTCTCCACATCGGCGACACGCGCTCAAGAGAAGCCGGGTCAGGTCTGGGCTTATTGATAAGCGCTGGCTTAATTCGTGCAATGGGAGGGCGCATCTGGTATCAATCTCCCACGTTGCCAAATGGCACCGGAACACGCATGAGCGTAGCATTGCCGATCAGAAAATGAAAGTTTTAGCCAACCAACAAGCTCGTTCAACTTTTTCACCGGATCATATCTCACTAAGGGAAATACCGGCCTGAGAAAAAGCATCTGAAATCAGCGTGACGTTCCCTGGTATAATTCCTCGACCGAGCCGAACAAACCCCAGTTTGGTATTGCTGCTTAAGTTTTCATCACCCAATTCGTCAAAGATGGACAGATTTACATCCTTGGGCATCGATGCGACAGACAGCACTTTACCAACATTTTTGCCATTACTTAGAAGAATCGAGTCAGCGCAAAATTCTAAAGAGTCACTAGCTGCGCTATAGATAACTTGTGGAGCGGCGGTACCGCGCGAATCCACACGTTCTACTAGTTCTTGTCCCGTGTAACACCCTTTTGAAAAAGACGCGAATCTCCGAAGATCGCCAAAAAGGTTGGGTAATGCACCAGTCTCATATTCCAATCCAAATCTAGGCAATCTAGCTAATACCCGTAGTGCCAAAAAGTCGTTGTCGTCTTGAGAGCCAGCTTCTGGATGGTCACCTTTTGAAAATCGCCAATGCAACAAATCGCTGGTAGCGCTAGGTCCTAAAGTCTCGGCAGCAATAGACTTATCCCGGTCGATCTCAACAAGGTCGACCCAGCCGCTATCTTGAATCACCGCTTTAGTTCGGATCAAATACCTCGACAACCGCGCAAGCAGTAGCGCCTTTGCGTTAGGATCACATATGACGTAATATCCATCGTCTTGGAACCTAAGCACTTCACACACGCACACAACGTGCCCATTTGGCTCTAGTACCAAAGAACTTGACGCTTCACCCACTGAGAGAGAAACTACGTCTTGCGAAAGTTGTGAGTGCAAATACGACCTAGCCTCAGGTCCTACGACAGATATCGCTGAACCAACTCCATAAAAGTCGTTCATAAAATGACCACCCCACCTATTTGATATAAAGTTGCTCGTGCTGGCACACCCTAATTGGTCATATAGGTACAACACCGCTGTTGTAGATTCGATTTCAGTAGATAGGCTCCCCAATAACAAATCGAAAAGAAAACAGTTTTGTTCGACCATCGACTCCACGCCAAAACGTAACGGTGTCCCCAATGTCAAAACGTTCTTACGGCCGATAAGGCTTATTGCAAAGAAACAGCAGTTGGAGCCGACTGTTTGCGTTTGGTAATTGTGTGGAGGCTTTGGTGCAAGTATTCTGCGCGTACAGGTTTCGACCAGAAAAATCCTTGGACGAGGTCACATCCAATGGTGCCTAGAAAACTCGCTTGATCTTTGGTCTCTATTTTTTTGGCTACAGTTTCTAGGTGCAGCCGTTTCGCCTCAAAACATACCGACACCAAATCAATCTCATGCTCAGATCCACAGTTGCTATTTCGAGAAGGCGAAATTCCAATCTTTATAGTGTCAACTGGGAGCGATCTCATTTGGCTCAACAATTTAGAGGTCGAAGCAGAACCATCAAGGGCAATTTTGATTCCGAGCTCGTGAAGTTTGGCAAAAACATCTAACGCGATGGTTGCTTGGTCCAGATCGGAACCTTGTTGGATCTCTAGACATAGCATTGATCCTGCTACGCCATGAAGGGCCAGCAAACTGGCAAGATTTGAGACCAAATCCCGTTGTTCAAACAACTTAAACGAAACGTTCACTGACACATAAAAACTATCTGACACCGTTCCATTTGCGCTTAGCTCGGCACGTGTTCTTATAGCCTGATCAAGAACCCAAAGCTCGACACGACTTCCCATGTCTGTATCTAGAGCCTGGACGATAAATGTGGACGGGTACATGACGCCAAAACTGGGGTGCTTCCAGCGCAGTAGCGCTTCAACTCCTTCAACTCGAGAGTCTGAGGCGCGCAAAATTGGTTGGTACACGAGAAAAAATTCATTGTTCGAAACGGCATCTTCAAGGTCTTGCGCAATTCCTTGATTCCACGTGCCCTCATCTGCAATTTTTGGATCAAAACTTATAACCGTATCCCGTCCAGCAGCCTTTGCCCGATACATTGCAGCATCAGCACATCTGAGTAAGTAATCTGGATCGTCTCCACCAAAACCGATTGAACTAGCTACACCAATACTTGCGGATACCCGAATTTTCTTGTTATCAACATTAAAAGTAGTGTCAAGAGAACTTCTTATTTCGCTCGCAATATTATGCGCCTCGCCTGCGCCTTGCACGTCATTTACAACTACGAGAAATTCGTCTCCGCCTAGCCGGGCAACTAAGTCCCCGCGACGAACGATAGATTTCAGCCGAGCGCCGATAGCAATTAGCAGTTGATCTCCCGCGGCATGACCATAAGTGTCGTTTACCTCTTTAAAGTGATCTAAATCGATATACAACAAAGAAATAATGTGGTCGAGCTGCGAGGAAGCTTCAACTGCAAGTGAGATATTGTCTAGCACGCCGCGACGGTTAACGAGACCAGTCAGATCATCATGGTCCGCCCTGTGCGCTAGCTCGCGCTCAGAACGTTGCTGAGACTGGAACACGCGTACGATCCGAAGTGTTGCTGCCACGGCTAGTACCAAATCGATTCCAGAGAGCAAGAAACTCTCTTCAATTGACTTACTGCGTTCGCCGTAAACCAAAATAGCCGGCGTAGCTAGCGCCAAAACCACCAACAAAAGCTGGCTAGTTGCCACTTTATTTGATCTACTTCCAACTTTGTGAGACAATATTCTCACAGACCGGTGCATTAGCGCACATGTCAACAACATGAATACCAAGGCGCGCGCCAAAACGAGTACGGGCGTAAAAAACATATTTACGTGCACCGAAATCAATAATCGAAGAACTTCGCCGACAAAAGCCACAGAGGTCGCCACAAGGATAAGCCAATATGACAGTGGTCGAATATCTCCTTGGCTAAACGGAATTCTTAATGTTAAAATTATTGCAACCAGAGCAAGTGAGGGGTAAATTACCACAGACAGCCTTAGCGAAACTGGAGTGTGGGGGGCACTAAATGCCGGATCAACCACATACACCCAAATAATCCCTAGCAACGACGTCGCTGCCATAGAAGCATCCAGTAGCGAATTTAATATATGCGATATCTTATTTAATCGCGTATACGCGAAACCAAGTAGAACCGTGCTAAGTAACGTGTATCCCGCAATGGTAAAAAGTGATGCAACAGTAAAGCCCAAAGCTAGTTTTGGCACCAAACGACCGCTCGCAAATCGCAGTACATCCGAGGCCGCAAATAAGAAAACTGCACTCGCCAATCCAACAAAAGGCCAGGTTCTAAGATGCTTGTTTTTTACAATCCACCAAATTCCAACAATGCCCGAACCAGACGCCTGGGCGATGGGCCAAATATTGTAGCGGGTATGGAAAAGTCCAGTTGCATAAAATACGCCAGACAGAGTCGACGCAAGTACGTAAAGCTTTAGGCATTTCTGTGACCAAAAAAAAGTAAAAAACGAACCGCGCAACCCACACCCCCCAAAGTCCTTGAAAGAGCTATAAAAAGTATCGACCGCAGTAATAATTTCCTTTAACTTTTTTTACAATCCGTTTCGTAAATCTTGAAATGCATCAACGATTGTGGTGAAAAACTTGTCTTAGTTGTTGTAATTCTCTCCTTATGTCAGTTTCCCATTGGCAAAGCTCATCAGCAAAACCTAGACCGCATTTGTTATCAAATGCACCCATCGTGAGTGCCAATCGTTGGTCCGTTAAAGGCCGCTACACAAAACCACAAAGAGATCCGACTCTTGGCAAGCTGAAGGTCCATCGTGAAACAAATTTCCCGGGCATAACACTTACCTTGAATTAGCCGATACGAGTAACATTCCTGTAGGATTGAAGTCGCACGATTTTCCGCTAGGATCATTGCGGGCCTGTAGCTCAGTTGGTTAGAGCAGGGGACTCATAATCCCTTGGTCCCGGGTTCGAGTCCCGGTGGGCCCACCACATTTATGTTGGTCAGATCTAATTGTTTACTAGATTTTGGCTCGCGCTCACCCAACAAAAGGCTCTTCGGATATTTACGGGGTAATGCCCAATTAACAGGTACCCGATATTGGGCAATCAAAGATATAAAAAGACAGGGATGCTTATATCGTTGAATTGTGAAAATCAA
>JAJYGT010000022.1 GCA_021785005.1 Actinomycetes bacterium | reverse complement strand
AAACATGGAACGAGTCTACTCAACCAATATCACTAGAGCTAATCAGTCACCAGGCGAAGATTAGAGAGTCACGTATTGCCAAGCGTGTTAGACATAATTGTTATACCCAACCCCGCAAAAAGCTAAGCATTTGAAGCTGTACAATCAAAAATAAATGGGCTTGTGTCAAAAACAAGATTTCAACACAAGCCCATCATGCTAGTAACAGGCGACAAAGTTTAAAGGTTCGCGCGAACGCAATCTTACGCTATGACTTGGCCGCTAACGATGTTGTAGCAAATGCGTTCGGCACCGGATATTGGCCCAATACATAATACAAAATCGCAGCATGTTGCATCTCAACCGGCTGAATAGACGACGCCGTCGCAATCGCCTTTGCTGAAGATAATTCAGTCAGCGACGACAAATACGTTGCGGCCGCAATTTGTTCTATCTCAAGAGCTAGCTGCGCGAGGCCGGTGACATCGGTTACCTTGGCAAACATCGAATTGACGGTCGGCGTCAATGACGCGTCTGTGTAGGTTACCTGCTTTTGTCCAGCGCCTGTGAGAATTGAATTCCAAGCAGCAGCATGATCTTGATGCTGGGCCATGGCCGTTTGGGCAAAGGTCACGACTGCCGGCGGTACGGTGCCTAGTTTTCCAGCCGTAGCAGCGCTGATTCCTGCCTTATAGGCATAAATCCCAAGATTTTCCAACGACGCTGCCAAAGTGGCAACCTGTAAATCCGTCGCCAGCCCTGGAGCTGTCGTAGGCGTAGCAGAAACGGGTGTTGAAGTACTAGAACTTGAGGTTCCACACGCGGCAAGAACTGCGCCGCCGACAAGGGTAGCACCCATTCCCGCTAAAAACTTCCTACGATGGAACATAGAGTTTAGAATGTTATTCTCGCGAGCCTCGTCTTGGATAGCCTCGTGCCATTCCTTGGTTGCCAACAGCATGGCTGGATAGGATTCGTCACGATGTAAATCGTTTAAATCCGCTACCTTATTGGACAACTCTTCATTAGAGATATCGATATTTCGCTTTCGTGTGCGCATCTAGAGTGCTCCTTCAGTAGCTGGACGTGCTTGATTAGTCGGGAAAAACGCATTCGGAAATCCAAGTGATCCTGCGACGGCCGGAAGCGAGTTGACGACTGTCGGTGAAAGCGCAATTAGCTGTGGCGCATTCGCCGCTAACAGGGCTGAAACCGCGCGCAATATTGCCGCATGCTGAGCCTCAACTCCCATAATTGAACCAAATGTTGCACGCGAAGATTTATTTTTATTCGATATCAAACTTATGTCATTGACATAAGTCTCGGCTGCACCTTGTTCAAGTTCGAGTGCCAGATTCACCACGGCCGCCGCCGAGGTCAATGTTGGTTTGGCATTGTTAACAACCTTGAGCAATACCGGATCAGGATTTTCTTGGACCTTGCCACCAAGAGACTTTATTACCGCATTAAAGGCAACAAGATGCTGCTGATGCTGCGCCATCGTCATTTTCGCAAATCCAGAAATAACCGGGTTCGCGGATGCTCCTCCAATGAATGGCAATGTTAGAGCAACGTTGTACGTCGCAACTGCCAGTACTTCAATTGAGGCCGCAGTTTGAAGTATTTGTATATCTGTCGGCGTCGAGGCAAAAGCGCTAGTGGACATTACTCCAACCAATGCCGCCCCGATACCTAATGACCCCAGCAATCCTGTGCCAAACGAACTACCTATTACACCTTTAACACGGGCCTGTGCCAAATCCTGTCTATCTAGTACATCAAGATTCTGCGCCAACGGCTCATCGCGCGCTAATTCGATTGCTTCGGCTTTCCAATCATCCATTTGTGTCATTGCGTCCGAATGTATGTCTTGTGACTCTTCAATTAGTTGCGAGAGCGCAACTTCATCTATACGATTCAAGTTTCCTCCCTTTTAGGTCCGTCACAATAGAAAATCAATTCCCTATTGTGACTGTGCCAGTCATATATTGGTGAATTGAGCAGTAATATGCGATTTTGACACCTGTCGAAACATTTCCAACTTTTACAGCTACGGTCTGTCCGGGAAGAATATTTCCCGAGTTGAACGAATTATTTTGTGCCGTAAAAGTATGGATCACAGCATCATCATTGGTGACCAAGATGATGCTGTTTGGTTTCACAGTCAAGTTCGCCGGAACAAACGCGAAGTTTCGTATTGCAACTTTCGTACCGGCAGCGGGTTTTGAAGCCGCACCAGTAGTAGTTGTCAAAACATTCTGGTTTGTGCCTACGCTCGAACTACCGCATGACGCCAACAAAAGCCCTGCGAAAACCAACACTGATTTAGTAATTGTTCTTCTCATGTTCTCTCCTTGAGTCAGCGAATTAGTTCGAGTGCTATTCGGATCCTGGGATAAATAAGGATTAACAAATATCAAAATTCATGGGCTCTTTGCCGTTGAAGTGCTGATATTGCGCGCTAGATAATATTTATTTCGCCCAAACGGCATATACTTAGTTACGTTTTTGTTCTTAGTTTTATAGAACTGTTCGCCTAAATTATCGAGGAGATATAGACCGTTTCAAATGGCATCAACTCCTAAAAGTCGTTCACAAGAAAAGCAGCAGTCTGATTATGCGCTCCTTGACGATCGCCAACTTGTCGACTTGCTTAGATCCGGAGATGAACTGGGACTAAAAGAAATCTTCAGACGCAATTCTTCGATGCTACATGCAACGGCGAACAAGGTAACCCGATCCTCGAGCGCAGCTGATGAAATCGTACAAGAAATTTTTGTTAAGCTTTGGGCTAATCCGGATTCGTTTGATCCTGACCGAGGGAGCCTTCGTTCTTTTTTACTCGTCCAAGCGCATCGCCGGAGCGTCGATATTATTCGAAGTGAACAAGCACGGACAATGCGAGAACGTCGGGTTGACAACGCTCCAACTGGCAGAAGCGCCTCCGTCGAAGAAACAGCATTGGGCAGAATCGAACTACAATCTCTGACCACTGCCATGAAAAATCTGAGTGACGACGAGCGAATCGCTATCGAACTCGCGTACATCACAGGACACACTTATCATGAAGTTGCGACAATTTTATCTGTTCCAGATGGCACAATCAAAAGCCGAATCCGTACTGGGCTACGAAAGATAAAAGAGACTTTAGATTTAAACCAACGCGGAGTTACCGATGATTAGTTCCAGCCATGAAAATTATTTTGACTTGATAGGTCCTTACGTGCTTGACGCGGTCGACGACAATGAACGCACAACAATTGAATCGCACCTGCTTGGATGCGAGATATGTGCGTCAGAAGTCGCAGTGTTGCGCGAGGCGTTATCCAGTATCGCACCCTCAGACGACGCAGCCAACCTCGACGATCTTTGGACCTCAATTAGCAACACAATCGAACCAAAGCAAAACGCCGGTCTGGCTAAGATTCATCCATTCCCAAAACAACGTACTGATTCACCAGGCAGACAAGCCGCCTTTATTGCATCAGTAGCTGCATTTGTTGCTATAGCGGCAGTAAGTGCTACAACGCTGGTGATAGACCACAACAATCCGATACTGTCGTCAAATACAAAACTTCAAACGCAAATAATTCACAACGTCGCAAACAGTCCAGGGCATGAATACATCACACTTAAATCGACAAATAAAAGGCTTTACCTTCAGCTATTAATCGCTGGTAACGGGGTTGCTTATGTAACAAAAAGCGACTTGCCCAGCTTGGGTAATTCCAATACTTATCAATTATGGGGCATCAGTAGCAGCACTATCAGTTCAATTTCGCTCCTGGGAAGTCAAACCTCTGGCCAAGTGATAAGCATTCCAAAAAACTCAAATTTTAAGGAATTAGCAGTGTCACAAGAACCTGCCGGCGGATCCATTTCTCCAACAACTACGCCAATCGTGACCGTGCAGTTTTAGGTATAACACCTCACAAGTTTGTTATAGGTACGACTTGCCTTATTCCCGAAGTTATTCAAACGTTATGCAAAGCCTGTCCACTAGTTGCTCAAACGCGAGCTTCAGAGACAAATACGCAGAAAAAACTATCGAACTTTACGCGTCTATGGATCCACGGGTGACCTAGACAAAAAACCTCGCCCCAAACGAACTTAAAATCCCCAGGTGCTTACCAAATAGTTCAAACGCGATCAACCTTGGAAAATAGGCACAAAAACTTTGAAGACTGCTAAACGTACCTGCGGTTACATTTATCGAATTTCTCAACGAAAACAAGGTGATTGACAAAGTACGATAAAAGCATGGAATTTGTACATATGCCACACCCAAACATCAAATCGCGCAAAGAAAAGCCGCCAGCAAAGGTACAGGATGCGGCGCTTGGATTCAACGGAAGACTTGCTTTACTCATTACCAAAGCGGTCGGATCAATGTGGATGGCGTACGCCTTTACCGCCTTTGACCTCCTTAGTCTGCCAGCGGCACTCAAATCTGGGATCCAAGCAATTGTGTCGTGGGTCGCACAAACTTTTTTGCAACTAGTATTGCTCTCAATCATCATGGTTGGGCAAAATCTACAAGCCACAGCTGCTGATAAGAGATCTGAACAGACTTACAGCGACGCTGAGGCCATTCTGCATGAATGTCTCGAGCTTCAACGCCACCTTAGTACTCAGGATTCTGCGATTACTGATATCGTTGAGAGTCTCAAAGCACAGACAATCACAATTAAGCCATCAGCGCAGTCATAGTGATACGATAACTATAAAACCTCTGGAAACTCTATTCACCAAGGGTGTGATAAAAATGCTTGAAACGCGAGACATCGACCTGCTAAAAGAAGTTCAGATAGGCATCGTTGGCACCAATATCCTGGGTAAATCACCTCAGTTGACGCCCGTCTGGGTTGACACCGATGGAGACAACGTCATATTTAACACCGCCAAGGGACGTGTTAAACACAAAAATATCCTCGCTGATCCCGCGGTATCAATCTGCGTAGTCGACTCGCACAATCCGTATCGCTGGGTATCAATAAGAGGGACAGCCGAAATCTCAGATGATCCAAATTGCGAACACATAAACTCCTTGGCCAAGAAGTACCTCAACCTAGACGTATATCCGAACCTTCAGCCGTGTGAGGAACGAGTTATCGTAAGAATCCACCCCAACAAGCGAATCGGCAGCTAGCTTCGACATCTTTTGAGGTAAGCTTCTCGAATAAAATCAGGCGCTTTTTTCTTCGGTGATTTTTTCACGCTCAGGTTCCGTCTCGTTCTCCATAACCGCTTTCTTGCTAAAAGCTGCTGGCTCAAAGGCCTCTTCGCAGGTTTTTTTCGTCAACAAAACGCACTTATTTCATCCTTGGAATGTCATAGCGAGCGAATAACCTACAAACGCATTCGTCGCGCAGTGGAACTACTTAGTCATACGACTTATCGTGCTCAGCTCATGGTGATTTCCAATCACCAACTATCGCAATATAGCCTCCTTCGCTTGACCCAGTTCAGTAGCGCCTGTTTACAGCCTTTTGCTCAATGAGCCGCCTGTACACCTTCAACGCCGAGGCAAAAGACAATGAAGCACGCAACCACGAACGACATTAT
>JAJYGT010000048.1 GCA_021785005.1 Actinomycetes bacterium | reverse complement strand
GCGGAGGCCATTTCTTGGTCAATCTTATCGATCGTTTGAATCAAGTCATGACGTTTATTACTCATTTCAGCGCCTCTTGAGTACGACTGGGCATTCTCGAAGCAAATTTTCCTTGGACCAATGTCGTATTGCTGAGTTTCGGTCATTTAAATTCTTTTCCCCACTTCGATATTTGTAGTGGTTCTAGCGTTATATTGTTGAACCATTCATTGGTTGCCAGGTGCCCCAATTCGAGTACTCTGGTCAGCTGTTCTTTAGATGTCTCTTTCAACGCTGCAAAAAAAGCAATCCGAGCGACCAACTTGCTCTCATCAAACGGGTAGCAGTCAAAATAAATTCTGCCCGCAGTAGCGCTCTGGTCGTTCACACCATATACATATTTCAGAGATTCTGCGAGAGGAATATAGCTTAAATTGCTGGATTCGAATGATATTGTTAGAGGATTGACGATCCGCAGAACTTCACTTAGTGCGTTCGTGGGCAAGAGGTTAAGGTACGTAATCTCGACCTGCTTATAGGTTCGTTGAACGAAGCCTCGGTCATCCAGCGCTTTCTCAAAAATCTCCAAGGCCTCAGTGAATCGTACCTTTAATTCCGGAAATCTCGGATACTGATCGCTTTGGTGTTTCCATTCAACCGACAGTCGCGTATCTTGAAGCCTTAGGTGCCAGTCGGCGCCCTCAGAACTCAAAGAGATGGCTCTTAGCGCTGGCAGGTCACTCTGGGGAGATGGGAATGTGGTATTTCTGAATAGATTCACAGGTTCGGTCAGTGTGAACGTTGGAGGCAATTCGCCAAGATTAGGATATTTTTCGCCTGCAAACATCTCCGCAATGTACGCTAGATCTGTCTGTTTAATACCGTCTAGCTCGTTCAAGACGAGAGTCAGGTTTACCGAGTCCAAAGGAGGAGACTTATAGGAAGAATTTCTTTCAATGCCCACTTACAAGTTCCTCGGTGTTTTTGCATCTTTTGACGTGCATAGAATATTACCTATTCTAGCATACTCTTGTAAGGTTCGAGGATCCAATTGGTTTCTATCATTCTGCCTATGTTGACGGGCTTGCGGATGATGATTCGATGTCAGTAACGACGGATTTTCAAATTGCTTAGGAGTTTCAAGTGGTCGGTTATTGAGTAGAACAATCAATTGTCAAATTGTCCGAAATTCAAATCGACGATTATGTTGAGGACGTAACTAACTAGCCTCGGACGGACATTCCAACCTTCGGGAGTAGGTTGGTCGTTAAAATGTGTTCCCAGCGGAAGTCGGGATTGATATGGTTAAGTCGGGCGGTTGTGAAATTATGCTACGTGAATCGGGGGTCCTTGTTAGGAGTCAATGTCGTGCCGACGTTAACTCTGATAAAAAGATGTTGGCTTTGGTTATTGCGTGAATGATCAGTAATAACCGTCCTCGCAGCTACTCTAAGTAAGTTCAAATAGTAGAATAAGAGAGGAGTGAAATCGTTTTGAATGCAAGGTTCTTTTAAAGATACAACCTTTTGCATATGGGGTAGTTAGATCTTTATGCAGACGTCTTAATCGCGGTGAGCGGTCCGAATTTACAATTGTACGTCTGTTCAAAGTTTCTAATACTAAGCATAGTTATGGATCTCAGCGACGGAATTCCTATTTATCATAGGAAAGATCGTCAGTAATTTCATGACGAAAATGCACTGCACGCAGCTCAATCCGAGTAAATTGTCGACATGTCGAATCGAAAGACACATTTCAAGCGCAGCGTTAGCCCTCCAAAAAGCCCGCAACACTCCGCAACGGCGAACGCCTGTAAATAGATAATGACTCGTTTAGAAGACATCAAACCACAAAGTTTGTTACGAGGCATTATTTCAGGCAAAGTCGCCACGGTTGTAAATACAACTTGGCACGGCACTGAGGTTATAGAGCTGACTTATAAGACCGACGATGGAAAATTATCCAACCTTCTACTTTATCGAAGCGACGAAAATCGAATTGTAATTGAGGCCGTGGGTCGCCACTGGAGTTTTGATGGTGACGGGTACCTTTTCTCGCTAGCTTCTGAGGCACAAAGAATTCACCTTGCCCATCTTTTCGATCCGTTGTTAGCAATACATACATCTGTCATAGACCCGCTCCCACATCAGATTACAGCTGTTTATGAAGACATGTTGCCTCGCCAACCATTACGTTTTCTTCTAGCTGATGATCCTGGAGCTGGAAAGACAATCATGTCTGGGCTTTTGATCAAAGAACTTATGGTACGTGGAGATCTCCAGCGGTGTCTTATTGTTTGCCCCGGACCTCTTGGGGAACAGTGGCAAAATGAACTAGCGAGTAAGTTTCAACTTCCTTTTGATATTCTTACCAATGACAAGATTGAAGCATCGCGTAGCGGTAATTACTTCGCTGAGAACTCACTTGTCATAGCGCGCCTTGACAAATTATCTCGAAGCGAAGACGCCCAAGCAATGCTAACGGCTCCTGGACTTAGTTGGGATCTTGTCATCTTTGATGAGGCTCATAAATTATCTGCAACGGTATTTGGCAATGAGGTAAAGTACACCAAAAGATATCATTTGGGCCAGCTGCTCTCATCAACTACCCGAAACTTGCTTCTGTTGACAGCAACTCCTCATAACGGCAAAGATCAGGACTTTCAGCTTTTCATGGCGTTGCTTGATGGCGACCGCTTTGAGGGCGGACATAGAGATGGCGCTCGTAGTGTTGATGTTTCGGACTTGATGAGACGAGCAGTAAAGGAACAGTTGCTCAAATTTGACGGAACACCTTTATTCCCTGAGAGAATTGCCCATACCGTTCCTTATCGTCTCTCAAATGAAGAAGCAGCACTATATAGTGCTGTAACTAATTACGTCCGAGAAGAGTTCAATCGTGTAGATGCTCTCGCAAATGGAAAGCGTGCTGGGACAGTTGGTTTCGCACTTACAATTCTTCAGCGTCGCCTAGCTTCGTCACCAGAAGCCATCTATCAATCGCTAAGGCGTAGACGTGAACGACTTGAATCTCGCTACCGTGAATTTGAAATCTTAGAGCGTGGATCAAAAGCCTTGGATCAGCTTGACTTAGTCTCATCGTTCGATGTAGAGGAACTCGACGATTTAGAAGATGCCGCTGATACTGAATTTGAAGATGACACTACCCAGGTCATTGATCAAGCAACTGCAGCTAGAAGCTTGGCCGAACTTCGTATTGAAATTGAAACCCTAAAAAAACTTGAAAGCCTCGCCAATAAGGTGCGTTTAGGAGGATTGGATTCAAAATGGAGAGAGCTCTCTTCTTTGCTGGGAGAAGTTTTTACAGCACTCCCCAACCTAGTAGAAAAGGCGGCTAGCACTAGCCCAAAGCTCGGGATATTCACAGAGCACAGAGACACGCTTCGGTACTTAATCGAACGCATCACCTCCTACTTAGGTCGAAGTGACGCGGTGGTTTCAATACACGGTGGGATTGGACGCCAAGAGCGACAAAAGCTCCAAGAGGCCTTCAGCTTTGACCCAAATGTCAAGGTCTTGGTTGCAACCGATGCAGCAGGGGAAGGAATCAACTTACAACGTGCTCATCTTATGGTCAATTACGACCTACCTTGGAATCCCAATCGACTAGAGCAACGCTTTGGACGAATTCATAGAATTGGCCAGCAAGAGGTCTGTTATTTATGGAACCTAGTGGCAAGTGAAACCCGCGAGGGTGATGTATATCAATTGCTACTAAATAAGTTAAATGAAGCGAGAACCGCATTAGGCGGTCAGGTCTTTGACGTGCTTGGCAAATTGAACTTTGAAGGAAAACCTCTTCGGGATTTGCTCCTTGAAGCAATACGATATTCTGAGTTACCCGAGGTGAAAGCACGGCTTGACACAGTTGTCAGTGATGCTCTTGACGTCGAACACCTCCGTGAGCTCCTTGGTGAACGAGCTATTGTTAGTGAATCAATGGACGTGACAAGTGTCTTTAGAGTAAAAGAAGACTTAGAGCGTGCTGAAGCCAGACGACTTCAACCGGGCTTTGTGAAGATGTTTTTTCTAAGTGCTTTTTCTCATCTGGGGGGAAGGTTGTTTGAACGAGAGTCAAATCGTTACGAGGTTACTTTTGTTCCAGCTGTAATTCGTAACCGTGATCGCCAAATTGGGATTCGTGAACCAGTATTAAATAGATATGAGCGCGTTGTATTCGACAAGTCCCTGATTGCGCCACATTCTGTGCCCCAGGCTGCATTTCTAGCTCCCGGACATCCGTTACTTGGCGCGGTCATTGACTTAGTACTAGAGCAAAATCAGGATCTATTACGACGAGGTGCGACATTAGTAGATGACAGTGATTACGGCACGACTCCTAGAGTGCTCTTTTACTTATCTCATAGCATCAGAGATGGAACAACAAATATCGATGGTTCAAGCCGAGTAATTTCCAAACGGATGCTTTATGTTGAATTAGGGTCAGATCTAGAAGCCCGCCACATTGCATACGCACCTTATCTCGACTATCGTCCGTTAAAAGATGACGAGCCAAACACGGATGAGATTCTAAAGCTAAAAGAGTGCTCCTGGATTGGACCAGATATTGAGAGCCTGGCGATGAATTATGCCATTCAACATGTGGTACCCGAACATTTAGATGACGTTCGAACAATCAAGATCCCACTGATTGAAAAGACAAAAGCAGCTGTAAATGACCGACTCACAAAAGAGTTTAACTATTGGTATTTTCGCGCAGACCAGCTCGATGAAGATGAACGTCGTGGAAAGCCAAATGCCAAGCTCAATTCGAATGAAGCAAGACGACGAGCCGATGACCTATTCGCTAGACGCGCACAGCGAATTGAACAGCTTGATTTGGAGTGCGATATTGCCCCGCTGCCACCGCTAATACTTGGAGCTGCCTTAGTAGTTCCTCGAGGATTAATCGAAGCATCAAGTGGACACGTAACTAATTTCAACACAACAACGTCAGTAGATCGCCTGGAGATTGCCGCTAGAGCACGTTCTATTGTCATGGCACGAGAACGTAGCTTTGGGTTCGAGCCAGTAGACCGGGAGTTTGAGCGGGTTGGGTATGACATCGAGAGCAAGATGCCAGGCACCGGAGACCTTCGTTTCATTGAGGTAAAGGGCCGTATTGCTGATTCGGAAACGATTACCGTGACCAAGAATGAAATATTGTTTTCTTTGAATAATCCCGATCGATATATTCTTGGCATAGTGGAGTTTTACCCAGATGGCTCACACCGAGACACTTACCTGTTGCGTCCATTTCGTAGTGAACCTGATTTTGCGGCCGAGTCAGTTAACTACAGTCTTGGCGAACTCATTGCGGCCGGGGTTAGCGATGAGCCAACATGCAATTGACGCTGGTGTTGGGTGAGCCTCCACGTTGATAACTCAGTTGTTAACTCAGTTGATGATCCGGACGTCACATGAAAGTGCTACCATGGCTTGAAACAAATAGCCTGCGTGCCAGGAAAACACTCGCTTATTGAATTGAAAAAGACGGAGAACAAATGGCTAAGAAGCTGATAGAAGTTGCCTTGCCGCTGGAGGCTATAAATAAAGCTTCAGCACGTGAGAAATCTATTCGTCATGG
>JAJYGT010000112.1 GCA_021785005.1 Actinomycetes bacterium | reverse complement strand
GAGGTTGTTAGCTACTCTGGTATATGTGGAAAAGCGAGTTTATATAAGAACATTTGGCTGTCAAATGAATGAGCATGATTCCGAGCGGATTGCAAACCAATTTACTTCCGATGGATATCTCATAACGACCGATCCGTCGGAAGCCGATGTAGTGGTCTTGAATACTTGCTGTATTCGCGAGAATGCTGACACCAAGCTTTACGGAAATTTGGGTCATTTAAAGGCGCTGAAAGACGAACACAAAGACCTAAAAATCGTCGTAGCAGGTTGCCTTGCCCAAAAAGATCGCGGCAAAATACGAGAGCGTGCGAACTGGGTGGATTTGGTGGTAGGGACCCATAATGTGGGTCGTACCTCAGCGTTATTGACCAAAACAGAGTCGCAAGGACCGATTGTCGAGATTCTTGAGGAATCAGTTGTTGACGAAAGTTTTTTTTCTGATCCTACTTCTCGTAACAGACTTCCTTTTTCTGCGTACGTTACCGTTCAAATTGGTTGTGACAATAGTTGCGCATTTTGCGTCGTTCCTTCCGTACGGGGTAAGGAGAGTTCTCGAGCGTTTGGGGATTTGCTTGATGAAGTAAGAACGTTAGCAGCTAAGGGTGTTACAGAAATTACATTACTGGGGCAAAATGTTAATTCATACGGTAGAGATTTGACGCTAGAGGCTCGTCGAACCGGAGATTTTAGCGAATGGCATTTGGGAGAGCGATACTTAAAGCAAGGATCTAAACGAGTGATGCCCCTCTTTGCAGATTTATTGCGCGCGGTAGGTGAATTGCCGGGCATAGAGCGAGTTCGTTTTACCTCTCCGCACCCTAAGGATCTGCGTCCTGAGACAATTCTTGCGATGGCAGAGGTTCCACAAGTAATGAATCACTTGCATTTTCCTTTACAGTCGGGCTCGGATAAAGTTTTAGCGGAAATGCATCGTGGTTATACCCGCGAGCGTTATCTTGCCAAACTTATCATGGCGCGTTCTTATGTAGAGGATCTTGCTGTATCTACCGACATTATTGTGGGGTTTCCCGGCGAGACGGACAAAGACTTTGAAGATACGCTGGAGGTTGCTGCCGAGGCTCAGTTTGACGGTGCATTTACGTTTATATACTCTCCTCGCCCTGGAACCGAGGCCGCGCTAATGACGGATCGTTTTATTGATCCAGAGGTGATCAAGGATCGATTCGATCGGCTCAAAGTAGTGACCGAACGCAGCGCGCGCTTGAAACATGAGGCCAGAATTGGTAAAATTGAAGAAGTCGTAGTTGAAGGCCCGAGTAAACGAGATCCAAATACATTTTCTGGTCGTTCGCGACAGAATAAGTTGGTCCACTTTACTAATAGCTTGGCTCGGTCGAGTTCGCCGGAGCGATTAGTCGTTGGTTCGTATGTCAATATCGAGATAGTAAGTGCATCTCCGCACTTCCTTCGAGGGAACCTGATCGATGTCGTTTCTAGCCCAAAGCGAAGAAAGCTAATTCCTGTATTGAGTAATTGAGCTTTACACGATCACGCTGGAGGATATAACTGGTAGTCCGGAAAATTCCCGTATAGTTTTTCACCAGCTGGTCCTTCAGTAACAGCTTGTATCAAATATTGTCCTCCAACAAAGGCACCCTTCCACGACGCTCCTTTGCCTCCGAATGGCTCTTCTCGATCACCTCGCGACCGTGGCTTGTTAATGCCTACCTTGTAGGCATTAACTTCTTGTGCAAGCTTTGTAGCTAGATCAATGTCATCACACGCAATTGAGGACACCAAGGCGCCGTTAGACACGTTCATTGCGCTAAGCAGTTCGGAAGTTGTATCTACAATAACGACAGTGTCGATTGGCCCAAATGGTTCTGAGTGGTATAGTGCGCTAGAGCTTGGAGGATTTAAGATCGACATTGGAGCTACGTAAGCGTCGCGATTCTGATTTGGTACAAAGTTGTCTTCGTTAAACTCGCCCCTATATAGGGGGATACCGCCCTTTGCCATTGCTTCTTCTACTTTAAGTTCTAATTCACGCGCCTTTGCAGCATTTATGACGGGCCCAAAATCGACATCGGGCAGTTCGTCGTTTGCGTCAGCCACTGCTAAGGGATTTCCCACAACGAGTGAATCCATAACAGGCATATACGTCTCTAGGAATTGATCAAACAAAGATCTCTGAACTACGTAGCGTGGATATGCGGTGCAGCGTTGTTTTCCGTATTCGAAGCCCTTTTTTATGTTTGCGGCAAGGGACTTCCAGTCCGAAAAGTTCCAGATACCCCATGCGTTTAATCCTTCTTGCTCTAACATGTGTCGCCGCTCAACACGCACTAATTCTGAAGCGATTTGGCCTCCGGTGTCTTTACCGCCCACAAAGGCAAGGCAGCCAATTTGCGGTGAGCGTACGAGGACTGGACTAAGTCGGCCTCCTGAACCCGAAACAAGGGTGACTGGTAGACCCTCTTCTTTGGCAAAATGCATCGCAAGGGTGAGTGCGGCTACACCACCATCTGTTGGAGCCTTTGCAATAACCGCGTTGCCCGCTAACATTTGGATCAGCATGGCGTGTGCCAAGACTGATAATGGATAGTTCCATGACGCGATATTCGAAACGGGTCCTTGTAGAGGTGATCTATCTTGCATCATTGGTTCGATATTGTCTAGGTACCATTCCACGCCGCCAGTAGTGCGGTCAACGGATGTTAGCGCTTGTCGATAGGGCTTTCCGATTTCCCAAACTAAAAGAAGTGCAAGTAATTCTCGATTATTCTTTATCTTTTCAACTGCACCAGCTACGCGTAGTTTCCGCTCATTTAAGCTAACTTTTGCCCAGGCCTCGTGATCCTTTACACAACTCAACAGAGCGGTATGCGCTTCTTCTGCGTCCATCATTGAAGGACCAATTATTGAGGTTCCATCAATCGGGGATATTGCGGCATGCGGAGCTCCTATTTCTTGCCAGGAGCCGCTCCAAAGGTTGTTGATGCGGTCTTTTTTGAATGCCCCTGGCGCTACTTCGGCGGCTCGGGTGTAGACCTCGGTCCAGTTGGTTCCTGGCTTTATAAACTTGGATTTCTGTTGATTACTCACACCTACATTGTTTTCGCTATGTAGCAATAATCATGCCGATTTATTCGAAAAATCAAGTTATATCTCCTAAGTTTTTTCTTATGTCTGTGCCAAAGGCTCTTTATGCTGCAAGTTACGGATCTGCTATAGATTTAATGTCATGTAACGTGTTGTAGAATTTTCTTCGATTGCTGTTGCAAAAAGGACATTTGAATCGTGAGAATCTCCATTGTTGGTCCGACCGCATCGGGAAAGACGAATATAGCAATAGATATTGCGACTCAGATGAGCGACGTTGCGTTACTTTCTTGCGATTCAATGGCTGTTTATAAGTACATGGATCTAGGAACCGCGAAGCCCAACCGTATCGAATTGCGTGGAGTTCAGTACTATTTAATCGACCTTGTTGAGCCGTCAGAAGAATTTTCTATCGCGCAGTTTAGAAAGGCCGCCTCCCTGTGTGAAGATTCTTTGGAAGCAGCTAATGTGCCAGTTTATGTTGGAGGGTCTGGATTGTATCATTCAGCGGTATTTGACTCCTTGGCAATACCACCTACCGATGCTACACTACGCCACAACCTAGAATTGGCTATAAAAGAGACTGGAACCGCAGTTTTCTACCAGCGACTACAAGCTCTTGATCCCGAGGCTGCTTCGAGAATTGATCCCAACAATGTCCGTCGAATCGTGCGAGCCCTTGAAGTAATCGAACTTACCGGGCAACGCTTTTCATCGTTTGGTCCCGGGATTAACAATTACCGACCGAGTTCAAACAAGATACTTGGAATTCATTTAGAAGTGATCGACTTGGATAAACGGATAGCGGATCGAGTAGATAAATTGATTGCTAACGGATGGGTTGAGGAGTGTATGTGGCTGCGCGAAAACACTATCCTTTCTCGAACCGCACGACTTGCAATCGGATACCGAGAGATGTTTGATTATTTGGCTGGATTGACGTCGATGGATCAGACTCGGGTTGATATTATTCGCCGATCCCAAAAGCTAGCCCGTCGGCAAAGGTCGTGGTTTGCGCGAGATCCACGTATTGAATGGTTTGATGACCCAAAGCAACTATTGAACCGAGCCAAAGTACTTCTAGCGAGTCGGTGATTTTTCGCCTACAGTGTTTCTTTGAATCAGTAGTTCTTCAAAGCTGGCCGAGTTAGATGGCTAATGAATCTTGGTTGGTCCAATCCAAGCTCTTACATTTCGATCCGATCTTTGACCTTCCAAACTGCTTTTGAATCCGATGTACGGAGAATTTCCAGCTATTAGTACATGCCAGTTTGCAAGATCGTGGGTATCCAAAAGTCCAGTAGGTCTGCCTTCAGAAATTGTGTGAACCGTGATTTGTAGTTCAGTGGATTGATCCTGATGATCAAATATTTCAATGGTCCGAATTGTGCATGGCCAATCCATAAGAGACGCCGTAGTGATCTGGTAAAAACCAGCGCCAGGGTAATTCGGGTTCGAGTACGCCATTATTTCATTGACATGGGTGTGTCCACACAGCCAAAGCTTAATTTCAGGATAGGTGAATATAAGTCCAAGTAGGTCGTCACGTGATACATCGGAGTCGTGGTCAAAATTTATCTCTTCCAAGCCGTGGTGTGACGAGATTATCACAATCGCACTTCGATTGTTGCGAGACGCTACTTGGTTCAGAAGTATTTGTTTTAGCCAACCAAACTGCTGTTTGTCGATTCCACCGCTCGCGCCGCCACTCCTGACCGCGGTGTCGAGGAATATGTATAGGCAGTCAGTTTCAGTATCATAATGAAAAAAATATACGTGGTCATCTTCAGGCGTATGATCTGCAAAGCCGTGCATCGCAGGCGATCCCGATGCGGTTTTGACGGCCTGAATAAAGTCCTTGCTTGAAAGCCTAGATCTCGATGGATTGCGCGCTACTTCTCGCGTGTTTAATTGGGCGAAGAATTTTTCTGGTGTGCGTTGAAATACCTCTTTGACAGAGCTCAGATCGAGCTCATCAACGGGTCCTAACGGCTTCTCTGATCCTAATGCGAAAGCCTCTACCGCATCGCTATGAAAGCCCATTCCCTGTATTAGGCTTTCATGGTTTCCGTTGGAAATGAGCCAGGGTATTTCAAGCGGTTCGTTGTCATAAACTTGATCTAGAGCCTCAAGGAGTCCGTCCACACGGGGATAACCAAGCATTACCTGTGTTTTGTCAGTGTCGTTCGATGGGTGCCAGTAAAAATCGTCATTCCAGTCTTTTGACTGCACGCCAAAGTACGACCCTAAGGACTTACTAGGAGAGAATTTGGTGTCGGTTAAAAGTGTGATCAGCAAATCCATTTCGTTGCATTGACCGTTATCGATCGTGTCACCCGTTATTACGCACATATCGATTCCCCGTTCTCGAGCAAGCTCATTGATGTATTTGATGCTGGCCGATATTGCAAATGGTGCGAGCAACTCCTGACTACGATGTCCAGGAAAAAGTTCTTCTGCGCTAGCGATACCAAAGTGTTTATTTACAAACTCGAATCGTGCGGGACTTGATGGGTCGCTTAGTTGGAAGTCGGTCGCGTGTACGACAGATAGTCTGCGTTTTATGCGCGTTGTCGCATTCTGTTTTATTGGAGCAAAGATTTCACATCGTTGGATGTAGGGCTCGCCAGAGCCCTGTGCTATGGCATAAAAGTTGCGAATTTGCCCAGCCTTGAGTTCCTTCGATGGCTCTAATATGACTTTTGAAGTGTCCATCTTTACATTGCCTTCCGCGTGAAACTTTATCCCAGACCACTCGTCAGAATTGCGAAAATGAGAAATCGCGTGATCCTTTTGGGTTCACGCGATTTCTCGGTGTTCTAAACCTCGAAAGGCGCCTATTACGTCGAATTTAGCGAAACAACTCAATGGGAGGTGTTGTCTCGTCTATGTTCCAAGAACCAACCCTTTCATGCGCGTCTAAGCGGGGTGCAGATGGTGACGCACATTTGAGGTTGGTATTGCTTACGTCTTTTACGCCTTCCTTGATTGATAGTCAAATCCATGAAACTTAATTCCCGGCTAAATTATCTTTAAATTTGTGGCAAATCTTGCTTTAGGTTGTCTGAATTATTAGGTGGGAGGCCATTAGTTTTCCTCCACTAGTTTCACTAGAGACATATATTGAGGGGTCAAAATAGCACTGGGTGTAAAGTCAGATTATGATAGGTCACTGTGACGAAACGCGGGAGACTTTATAAATTTGAAGGTCTCGGAAATGATTTTCTGGTCTCTTTCGATGCGGATCTATTTGAAGGTGCGAGTACCGAACTCGTTGCGAACTTGACGGATAGACACCGCGGTGTAGGAGCCGATGGGCTTATATTTGGCTTGCCGGGACGATCGCCGGGTGTCGACCTCGAAATGGTGCTTTTTAACAACGATGGTTCTAGAGCGCAGATAAGCGGCAATGGTATTCGGTGTTTAGCCCACGCTGCGCGTTTGTTTGGACTGGTCAAAAAGGATTCATTTTTAATTTCCACTGACGCTGGTGTGCGTGAGGTTGGGCTATTGGGTGTGGCTAGTGATGAACAGATTTTGGCGCAGGTTTCCATGGGAATGGTTGAGTACCTGTGTCCAGCATTTTCTAAATCGTACAGTTTCAATGGCAAGCAGTGGCTTGGAACTGATCTAGATATTGGCAACCCGCACCTCGTGCTGGTTTTGAAGGATCAAATGGATCAAAAATTTGAATCGCGAACCTCGTTGGATGAATTGGATTTGGCTGCTTTAGGCATGGCGATTGAAAATGAATACCCTAACGGTACAAACGTGGAATGGTTAGCCATCAATCCCGAGGCAAGTGAAGTTACTATGCGTGTCTGGGAACGCGGCGTAGGGATTACCCAGGCGTGTGGATCAGGTTCTAGCGCTGCTGGCTTTCTGGTAATAGATCAAGGGATTAGACAAGGACCCGTGAGTGTTGTTAATCCTGGAGGAGTTTTATCGGTTTCAATTAGACCTGAAAATCGTGAGGTAATACTTAGAGGTAATAGTAGTTTTGTTGGTACAATTGAACTAGCTCGCCACTTCAACCCGTGGCGGACCTGATCGTTGGATGAAGGGCGTAATTTGGTGATGTTCGTCCTATGACGCTGATTGAACGCAGCTTTAGGGAAAAGATTCTTGTAGTAGGGGTGATTCTTCCTGGTCACACTCTGACAGAAACGGAAGAATCTCTGGACGAGCTTGAGCTTCTGGTCGATACGGCCGGTGCCGATATTGTAGGTAGATTAACCCAGCGTTTAGACCGACCCGATCCTGCATATTTTCTAGGTCGTGGCAAGGTGGATGAACTGCGTGATCTTTCGTATGCCACGGATTGCGACACGGTCATATTTGACGACGAGCTAACGCCGGCTCAGCAGCGAAACCTAGAAAAAGTATTGGGTCGTACTGCAATTGATCGAACGGCTCTAATTTTAGATATATTTGCCCAAAATGCGCGTTCAAAGGAAGGCAAAGTTCAAGTCGAACTTGCGCTTTTGACCTATCGACTGCCTCGGCTTCGAGGTAAAGGCGGCCAACTATCCCAGCAGGTTGGTAGAATTGGAACTCGCGGACCGGGTGAAACAAAACTCGAAGAAGATCGAAGGCGTATTCAACAAAGAATTTCGCATCTTAAGCGTGAGCTGGTGGAATATTCCAAGAATCGTCGCGTTCAAGCAAGTGCTCGAAATGCGTCACGAATTCAAACAGCCTCAGTAGTTGGATATACCAACGCAGGGAAATCTTCCTTGATTAACTCACTTTGCTCCACAGATGTTTTTGTGGAAGATCGCCTGTTTGCAACCTTAGATACACGCACGCGGCGCATGACCTTGCCGGGCGGCGAACCCTTATTGCTCAATGACACAGTCGGGTTTATTCGCAAGCTTCCTCACCAACTGATTGAGGCGTTTCGCTCAACGTTAGAGATTGTTGCCGAGTCGGATTTTTTGATTCATGTACAAGACGGTTCTGCCGTAGACCAACAGTCGCATATCCGCGCAGTCAAGGCCGTTATAAACGAGATTGATGCGGCAGACTTAAAGGAAATACTGGTCATAAATAAGTGTGATCTTGTTGAAGATTTGTCAGAATTGAAAGTCGAGTTTCCTGATGCCGTTTTTGTTTCAACTGCGACAGGATTTGGATTAGATGAGCTTCGGACAAAAATAGCCAGTACCGTTCGAGAAAAAAGCAAGATCTACCATCTGTCAGTTCCGTTGCTCTCCTCGGACCTGATTGCCCGCCTACACGCTGAGGGTCAGATACTTCAAATGACGACGGAAGATGATCGGTACGTTGTTACCGCTCGCTTGGACGATGGAAGCCTTCCTGTATTTCGCAACTATATCGCCTGACCTTATACTGATCAGGTAAAAGAACCGATTCAACTTGCAAATGATGGTTTATGTGCGCAAAATTGAGCTTACGCCTTTTTAAAAACCCCAAGCTGATCCGAAATGGATGTGCTTCTAGTCTGAAATGTCACTCGTAATCGCCTTAAGATCTGTCTTTCGGACCGATTCTCGGTCGCCAAAGTAGAGCATTCATATCTCGTCTGAGACCTGTGGTTGATGATGATATTTTTGTGAAATTTATTTTCGCGATGAATGTGCGATTATATGAGACTTATTTAATCGGTTCAAGGCTTCGTTTTTTATTCTTATCTAGCGGTACCTCCATAATAACGGTAATGCGAGGATCGCGTTGTTAAAATAACTAGTGTTGAGATTGTTGATTGAACCTTGATCGCTCCCGTAAGGAGCACCATTAGCATGCTGTTTAGGAATTTCCCTATATCCGGACAAGTGCTGTGTTATCTCGATGGTGATTGTAGAATTGAAACAGCACAGCCCCATCCTGGTTTAATTTCACCCAAGTCATAGTTGAAGCTTAAAAAACGATCTAGATTTCTTTGTATGAATTCAGGGTTTAATCCTCCTCCGTATCCCCAAGATCGCTTGAATGAAATCAGACAAGCTGTCATTACATCGGGTCTAAATCTGGTGGATCTTTCGATTGGTACTCCGTGTGATCCTGTCCCCGAAATACTTTCAATTGATCACGTTGAGATGGCACTTAGTCGTGGATATCCAAGGGCAAATGGTTCCGACATGCTCCTCGGCTCGGCAATATCGTGGATCGCCGGTCGGTTTGGCATCGACTTGCGCCAAGACGAGATCGCTGCATGCGTTGGATCGAAAGAATTTGTCGCATCGGTAGCGCAATATTTGAGGCTTCGCACCCCCCATCGTTCAAGTGTCCTGTTCCCTAGTGTTTCTTATCCGACTTACGAAATGGGTGCATTGCTGGGGGGTTGCAAGCCAATTCCGGTGCCCGTGTTGCCAGATGGAGAATTAGATATTTCGACCCTTACTCCCGATGTTTTGAAAGATACTTTATGTATATGGCTGAACTCTCCGGCTAATCCTACGGGCAAGATTTCTTCAGGCCGAAAAGTAGTTGAGCTTGCTCGGAAGTACAATTGTTTGGTGATTTCAGACGAATGTTATACGGAATTTAGTTATTCAACCGAGCCTAAGACGATACTTGAATTTGGCACAAAAAACGTACTTGCACTGCATTCGCTTTCAAAGCGGTCCAATTTTGCAGGCGGCAGAGTTGGCTTTTATGCGGGAGATCGTGAGTTGGTAAGGTACTTGTCGGAAGTTCGCAAACATGCTGGTTTGATGATTCCAGGGATGATGCAAATGTTTGGGTCGGTGTTGCTTAGCGATCAGTCTCATGTAGAAAAGCAGCGAGAAATTTATCGAGAACGGCTGGATATTTTATTGACGATCATCAGAAAGCTTGGCTATGTCGCTGACTTCCCCGATGGGGGTTTTTATATTTGGCTTGCAGACTCAGCTGCAAAGAAAAATGGCTTTGAAATTGCTCGGGAGGTTGCCATGCGGACTGGAATCATTGGCAGCCCCGGCGAATTTTATGGTAAATCGTCAAGCCAATATCTTCGTATAGCTGCAGTGACTTCGACAGAAACTCTTGCTGGTATTGCGGCTAAGTTATAGTTGATTGCGCATCGAAAAAGTTGGTCAACAAAAGGAGATTTAAATGCTAAAAGATCAAATTGAGGATCTTTGGAATCATCGTGATGAGATTGATCTCTCCTCAAAGGAGAATTTTGATTTAATTAGCCAAACGATTGATGGACTCGATGCAGGGGAGTTTCGAGTGGCGGAGAGAGATACCCGGGGAACGGTAATAGTTAACGAGTGGCTAAAGCACGCTATTTTGTTATTGTTTCGAGCCACGACCGCCGTTGAAATGGTATGTGCGCCGTTTGAATTCCGAGATAAGATTCCGCTAAAGACTGGATATGAGCAATTGGGCGTGCGCGTCGTGCCCGGAGCTTCGGCTAGATGGGGGAGCTATCTCGCAAGAGGAGTTACCATGATGCCAAGCTATGTGAACATTGGCGCTTATGTTGGTTGCGATACCATGATCGATACTTGGGCTACTGTTGGATCCTGTGCTCAGATTGGCGAAAGAGTACATCTTTCCGGCGGTGTCGGGATCGGTGGTGTCCTTGAACCCCCGCAAGCTGCGCCAGTGTTTATAGGCGACGAGGCATTTATCGGTTCTCGAGCCATGATCACCGAGGGAGCCATCGTAGGAACCGGCGCGGTCGTTAGTGCAGGCGTGGTGTTGAATCCTTCAATTCCAGTAATCGATACCGAAACTGGAACTGAAATTTCTCGAGGAGTAATTCCCCCTTGGTGCGTTGCGGTTGCCGGATCTCGCAAAAGGGTATTTCCGGGTGGAGAATTTTACTTGCCTGCTGTCCTTGTAATTCGTCGCTTGCCCGAGGGAAAACGACATGACAAGGTCGAACTAAATTCATTTCTGCGTGAACAAGGAGTAGCACTCTGAAAAGCCCTGCAATACCCGTTGCGTTGCTCAAGGAGACTTGTGATCTCGTAAGAATCCCGTCAGTATCGCGGGACGAACGCGCGATAGCAGATTATGTATATTCGATATTCGAGCACGATGAATTTTACGATTGCCGGCGAATCGGAAATAACATAGTGCTAATTCCCAAGAATTTCAGTCGAGATACTGGCATTATTATTGCCGGACATCTAGACACGGTTCCAGGGTCTGACGTGATGACGTGTCAACTTGAATCTGACAAGTTGTACGGCCTAGGGGCAGTCGACATGAAGGGCGGAATCGCGATCATGGTAGACCTCGCTCGGCGCCGCAGTTTAGGCAGTCTCGCCCAGTATGTGTTTTATGTGTGCGAAGAGATATCTCGTGAGCACTCCGGTCTGTTAGAGATCCAACGAGACGACCCCAACTTATTGTTGGCGCGCGGGGCTATTTTGATGGAGCCTACCGGCGGTGCTATTGAAGTTGGTTGCCAAGGCACCGCGAAATTCAACGTTCACATTTGTGGCCGACGCGCTCATTCTGCGAGACCCTGGATGGGATCCAATGCTATACATAATTCAAGTTCGTTCTTGAGTTGTTTGGCTAGTCATAAGCCACAGAGAATACAAGTTGAAGGTTGTGAATACGCCGAATCAATCACTGCAGTGGGGATTACCGGCGGTATAGCGGGTAATGTGGTGCCGGACGAAGTGGATATTCTTATTAATTATCGCTTTGCGCCTGGTAGAGATGATCTTCAGGTATTGGAAACTACAAAAAATTTACTGGCAAGTTGGACAGATTTGACGTGCGGTGATTCAGTTACATTGCTTGAATGGGCGCCTTCTGCACCTCCTAATCTTTCCAACCCCGTTATCGCGAAGCTTGGAGCGGCCAAAACAATGTTAACGCGCGCGAAGCTTGGCTGGACCGATGTGGCATTTTTTTGGGAGCAAAATATCCCAGCATGCAATTTCGGACCCGGCGACCCTAATCTCGCACACACTAAGGACGAGGTAGTAAGTTCTGACGAACTTTATGAGGTTTGGAATACGATTGTGTGGGCATTTGGTGAGAATGCATGACTTTGATAGGTCTCAAGGGCTGGGTTGTCGAGCTTGGCATGATGTTGTGCCTACCAAAATTATATTCGAGTAAAACGTAACTTTAGGGATTTAGTATTCGCGTTGTAGGTACACTACCTTGCCGTAAATCTGTACCTCGTCGGTGTTGAAAACCATTGGAGAGTAATTTGGGTTTGAAGGAATAAGCGAAATCAAATTTCGTCCGAAATCAAATTCCACTCTCTTGACCGTAGCTTCGGACTGGTCAAAGATACCTGCTACCACAATTTCGCCCGTGGTAGCATTTGCTTGCTGCCTCGCAACGATGATGTCGTTCGCTAAGATTCCATCTCCGATCATAGAGTCACCCTTAACCCTTAGCGCAAAAAGAGTTCCAGGTACTCCGAGCCGTTTTGGAATATAGATCGATTCGTCGCTTACGTTTTCTTGAGCAAGAGTGCCTATCCCTGCAGCAACATCTCCAAGTACTGGAACCGACATCTGGTCTGTGTCAACTGCGAATTCGCTTTTGCGGGGCAGATGTATCGTAAGCGCACGTGGCTTTGAAGGATCGCGCATCAAAAATCCTTGTTCTTGCAAAATCTTCAAATGAAATTGCACTGAGGAGGGAGATGCGAGTTGACATGCTTCGCCAATTTCTCGAACCGAAGGTGGATACCCGCGAGATTTTTGGGTCTTATCGATAAAGTTCAGGATGTCTTTTCGCTTTTTCGTAAGGGAATCGTAGCTCATTGTGTGTGATTCTAGCAGGTTATTAAATTGTGTAGCACAAATTGTTCGATTTTATAGTACGAACAGGTGTACGATAGATATAGTATATATGTTCGATAGCTTGGTGAAAGGACGTACAGATGAGCAAGAGCGGGGTTCGGCAAACAACTGACACTATTGCGCGGCGTGTGACGCCAACGCTATACCAAGGATACCAAGGAAGTGAAACGGCTTTTCGCCCACATTATGATCGGGGAACTGGTGATCGTTCGAATGTCTTGTTCCTCAATAAGAACTTTGAACCTAAGATGGAGTATCGAGCCCGGACGTCAGACAGCGCGTCTTCTTGGATGCCTTCGATTCGTAGAACGTCTCTTACCGTGTTCGGTATAATGGTGATCGTTTTGGCGTTATTTGCGCTTCACGCACGAAGCAGTGCCAAGTCAAGTTCATTTGCGTCTACGCAGATTTACATTGTGAAACCATATGACACAATTTGGGGAATCGCTACCAAGTTTTCCGATGGTGGTGATCCTAGTTACCTAGAAGATCGAATTGTGTCAGAATTAGGTACACCGACAATATTTCCGGGTGAAAGAATAGTTATTCCTTAATTTAGTATGCTACGCAAATCGGCCTTATGTTCCAAGATTGGCATAATCTTTTGCAGTTGCTAATCTTTAACCAGTCACTGTGAAGGACTTTGGGTTAGAGGGTAAGCATGCGCTGTCCATCGTGTAGTGATTTTGAAGATAAGGTTGTGGACTCTCGTGTCATTGACGACGGTAAGAGTATTCGGCGAAGAAGAGAATGCCTAACGTGTGGACGTCGCTATACAACGTTCGAACGAATCGAAGAGGTGGCACTTGTCGTTTTGAAGCGTTCAGGCGAGCGTGAACCTTTTGACCGAAGCAAGCTTGAGCGAGGTATTCGTGCAGCTTTAAAAAATCGTCCAATAGCTGACTTGGAGTTGGAGTCAGCGTTAGATGAGATGGAGGAAGCAATTCGCCTCGAAGGAAGCGAGATTGCCAGTGCGAGGATCGGAACCATCGTGCTTCTTTTTTTACGTGAGGTCGACAACGTTGGTTACTTGAGATTTGCGTCAGTTCATAAGTACTTTGATAATGCGGAAGATTTTGAACGTGAAATGGCGTATCTTAAGCGCTCACGTGAACTCGACTGAGTAGTCGTTGCATAAGTCGGCTTATAATCCTAAGTTGTCAATGCGATTTTGTGTTCGCTTGAACAAGAAATGGAACTTTTATGGCAAGTGGACAAGTGATGGACAAAGTTGTTTCTGAGTCAATTGTAATTTCGGCGCCCGCTGCCGACATTTTTGAGTTGTTGGCTACTCCGGCAAAACATAAGGACTTTGATGGGTCGGCAACTGTCAAAGGTATGCTATCAGGACCTGATCGCCTTTTCCTTGGCGCTAAGTTTGGAATGTCGATGAAGATGGGTGTGCCTTACCGGATTACCAACGAAGTTATTGAATTTGAAGATGGTAAATCAATTGCCTGGCGCCATATAGGGAAGCACGAATGGAGATATTCACTCGAGGCGCTTGAGCCCGGTGTGACACGAGTCACCGAGTATTTTGACTATACCCGATCGCGAAGTCCCTTGATGTTGGAATTAATGCGTGCTCCAAAACGCAACCGTGTTGCAATCGAAACTACATTAAAAAATCTAAAGAGTTATTTCGAAAATAAATAATTGATCATCTGTCGTTGCTAGATTTGGTTTTGCCAGGGAATGCGATACTGATTCATTTTGAAGTTGAATCAGCCGGTGGTTCTTCCTCGCCTAGCCACAGCGTCGATTAGAACGGCACCTAGTAATACAAGTCCGGTGACAACTAAACGCGCTGCTGCGCTAATTCCAAGTAGACCCATGCCATTGTCAATGCCCGCAATTACTACGCCACCCAACACTGCATGCATTGGCTTTCCACGTCCCCCAAAAAGACTTGTGCCGCCGATTACTGCTGCTGCGACTGCGTAGAGTACCAACGTACCGCCGTCGAGACTTGTGCTTACAGATCTAAGGCGCGAGGCATATATAATTCCGGCTGCGCCTGCTACCATTGAAGCAAGTGCAAATCCACCTGTTCTGATCCAAGTGACACTTACTCCGCCTCGTCTTGCGGCCTCTGCATTTCCACCGATTGCGTACACGTAACGGCCGAATCTCGTTCGATTGAGCAAGAACGTGGATCCAAGGACGAAGGCCATGACGATCAATATGACCCAGGGAATTCCAGAGATTGGAACTAATACACCTCGATCAGTATTTGAAATTATGACGAGCCCAATACCTAGCAAACTTACGACTGCTGCTTTGAGATAAGCAATGGAGAGTGGTTGTGTGGCTAAGTTATGCTTTTTTTGGCGAAGGCTATTTAAAATGGTATACGCGCTGTAGATTGCCACAAGAGCGACGATCACAATCCATCCGGCAGTGTTGTTTAGTGACGCGTTTGCAATGTCATTTAAGACATTGGAGCTAATGGGCAAGGTTCCACCATTTCCCAAGATCATCAGCATGACCCCTTGCCAACCTAAAAGCCCCGCGAGAGTGACAACAAATGAGGGCAATCCAATTCGAGTGATTATGGAGCCTTGCAATACACCAATCAACGTACTGACGGCCAGGGCTAAAAGGATCGCTAACCACCAGGGCCAGTTGTGCTGCGCAGATGCGAGCTGAGCCGTGATGATTCCAGATACTCCAGCAACGTAACCTATAGATAAGTCGATCTCTCCCAAGAGAAGTGCGAATATTTCTCCAAGCGATAACATGACATAGACGGAGCCCTGCGACAGTAGATTTACAAGATTTCCAGCAGTCAAGAAATTCGAGTTCAAAGACTGGAAAATGATCGCGATTGCAATCATCCCGGCGAGAACTGGTATTACACCAGCGTCACCACCTTTGACTCTTGCTATGGTGCTTGATACGTAATCCGTGAGAGAATTGGCAACGACATCGGAGTCGTTGGACTCCTCGCTAGCGGATTGTTTTTCTTTCATTGCCACAGACGAATCTCCGTTTGGTGAATGGTTTGATGTCTCGATTTGCTTTTTGGAGCCTTGTGTGTTTAGTTCCATTATGTTATTCCTCGACCTTGATATCGTTGATAGACCTGTTAGTATTCGCCGATCTGGTGCTAATTCCTGTTGTCATCAAATCGACCACAATTTGTCGGTCGAACATGTCGACGTTGTCTTGGGTCACCAGACGGCCGAGTCGAAGAACTGCAATGCGATCAGCTACCTCGAATACGTCGTTCATATTGTGGGAAATTAGAATTACCCCAAGTCCATTTTTGGCAAGTCGAAGTACCAGGTCAAGAACCATTCGAGTCTGGGCAACCCCTAATGCCGCAGTAGGTTCATCGAGAATTACTATTTTTGCATTCCACATAACCGCTTTGGCGACGGCTACGGCTTGACGTTGGCCTCCAGAAAGAGAAGCCACGGGCTGACGAATTGATTGAACTGTCGTAACAGAGAGACTTGCCAGGGTTTCTTTTGCACTTTTTTCCATCGAAACTTCGTTTAGCATACGCCATTTAGTGCGTTCTCGCCCTAGAAACATATTCTGGACGATATCAAGGTTGTCGCAGAGCGCGAGATCCTGATAAACAGTTTCGATGCCCAAGTCACCTGCATCTTTAGGACTTCGCATTTTGACGTGCTTGCCTTCAAAAAAGATTTCCCCAGCGTCGGGCGCATAGATACCAGCGATGCATTTTACAAGACTAGATTTTCCGGCACCGTTATCACCGACCAGAGCTGTTACTTTGCCAGCAGGCACCGATAAGTCGACGTCAGTGAGGCACTGGACGGGACCGAAGTGTTTTGATATGTTGCGCAGTTCCAAAAGTGCGTTTGACGATTGGCCTCGTGGGGTTTGACTCGATTCCAAGGTGCCGCTGGCGTATGTCATTGCTTCCGCTCTTCTCTTGAATAAGTGTTGTTTAGTTCGCCTGAGTGCTAAATCCAGCGAAAATTTAATTTGTAATTCGGATTTAGCACTCAGGATATATGGGGGGGGAGGGTTGTGCTTAGATTCCGGCCTTAGTACACAATGCTGCCACACTTCCAACGCAAAGGGCTGACTTTTGAATGAAACCATCTTTTATAACGGTTGAAGCCATGTTTGTTGCCGTGACGGCGATTGGTGTTAGCAGCACGGAAGGGACGTTTGTAGTTTGATTGTTGGTTGTACCATTGACCAGCCCTGACGGTGGGGTTAGACCCGCGCGTAAGTATGATGCCAGCGCTACGGTTGCTTGCGCTTCTAGATATATTGGCTTATAGATTGACGAGCATTGGTAGCCTTGCAAAATGTTAGTCATTCCCTGAAGTGTCGCATCTTGGCCAGTAGTCGGGACTTTGTTTGGTCCTATGTTTAGACTTTTTAGAGCTGACACAACTGCATTTCCAATACCATCATTTGCTGTCACAACTGCGTTAATATTTGGATGTGCGGTGTAGGCCTGCTGAAAGTCAGTCAGCGCAACTTGATTATCCCAGTTGGTTACCGCTTGTTCTCCAACCTTGGTTATCTGACCAGACGCGATTGCCGGCGCGAGAACCGAGTTGTAACCTTGGGCGAATAACGTAGCGTTATTGTCCGTGGGTGAACCGTCAAGAATGTACACCTGAGGTTTTTGTACGTTCCACGCTGTAATACAGCTCATGAACGACTGTCCAATTAGCTTGCCTACTTCAACGTTGTTGAAGCTCACATAGTAGCTCGCGCTTCCTTTGAGAGTAATTCTGTCGTAATCAATTACTTTTACTCCGTGTTGTGCCGCGTACGATTCGATTGCAGCACCGACTCCGGAATCTATCGGATCTACGGCCAGTACGCTTGCTCCGTTAGTTATGGCAGCTTGGGCATCGGCAAGTTGGGTCGCATCACTACCTTGCGCGTTTTGTATCGAGAACTGGCTTGAACTATAGCCCGCGTCCGTGAATGCCTTGGTCAAATACGGCGCGTCAAAGGCAGCATATCGGGCGGAAGATTGCGTATCTGGCAAAATAACTGCTACTTTACCTTTACCCTGTCCAACCAATGACTTCAAACTTGACATCGCGGCAAATGTGCTATTGAGACTAGATGTGGCAATGCTGGGTGTGGCGGCTGTTGTATTTGTAGCGGCAGCAGTCGTGGTTGAACTAGATGCGCTCGTACCACATGCTCCGGCAATAACAGCAAGAGCACCGGCGGCCAATACGTATCGCCCAGCTTTTGGATTAAAGTTTGCGAGTAATTTTTGGCGGTTGCCAGTTTCTCGTGGTTCAGTGCCATGTTTCATGATGTGATTCCCCCATAGACGGTTTTTTGGATCGCTCTAAGCACCCCGCTTAGTAGCGTTAATGTCAGACAATAGTCACATAATATTAATAATGCAATGTAAAACTCAGGAATATTTAAGATTATTACGCCTCTTTGTGGGCTTTATTTATGATTTTTGATTATTGCTTATTATTGCAGGATAGTAAGTTTTGATCATTGGATTTGTAAAGCGATCAAATTGGAGTAAAGCAAAATATTTCCTTGTCAGCTGGGGGTCGTGAACATGGCGCTGCAAAAGTGTCTCGTTTTACGCTTGCTGATAATCAGTTAGAAAATTTTTGAAATCGAAACACAGCTTATTTTAAATATCTAATTGCCAAAATATTATTAAACACTAGTTAACATTGATTAGTGTTTAATTTCGGCCGCCGTTTACCGGCTATAAAAATGCGACAATTTGATCTATTGTCCGATCATTAAGGTTGAAAAAATTCGTATTGATTCGCAAAAGAATTTTTGTTGTGATGCTCCCAAAATCCGGGGCGTCTTTTGGGTACTATTTAAATGCATCCCAAGTGTAATGATACTTTGATCGTTATGAGATACCAGATAGCTCAAGCCCTTATTGCTGCGAAGTATTAAGCATTTTGATCCGGGGGCAGTCGATCAAAACTCGCAGATTTAGCTGATATTTGCTGAGTTGCGGATTCCACGTTCGTGGTGAACTGTAAACATTAGTTAGTCATTGACTGGGGAAAATCTAATGAAAAGGTTGGATCAATTCAAGTAGTCCGCTGTGTACTTTGGAATTTGACGCGACGATCATATCTTCTGTTGGATGCGCGGTGAACCCACCATCAACCATGCCGCCTGCTTCGGTAACAATCAAGGAACCCGCCATGTAGTCCCAGGGTTTTAATCCCTGTTCATAGTACGCGTCCAATTCACCTGCGGCGACCATGCATAAGTCGAGCGAGGCAGCACCCGCCCTTCGGATGTCGCGAATTTTGGTGATTATAGACGCGATGATTTCTCCTTGTCGTATTCGCACGGCTGAGGAGTAGGAAAAGCCAGTTCCGATCAACGAGTCGTTGATATTGTCTTGATTAGTGACGGCAAGCTTTTTGCCATTAGCGAAAGATCCGCCAGACTGTGTGGCCTCATAGAGTCGGTCACGTGGTACATCGAGAACTACTCCGGAGAGAACTTTTAGGTCAGTGGTCCGACGGACTGCGATGGAAATTGCATAGGCCGGAAAACCGTAGATAAAATTTGTAGTTCCATCAATTGGATCTATAACCCATTCAAACAGCCCATTTCCCCCGGATACGCCAAATTCTTCGCCGATAATTGCGTCATCTGGAAATTTGACTGAGATGTTGTGGGCGAGAAGTTCCTCAACTTCTTTGTCAATCTGGGTTACTACGTCGGTTCGAGAGGTTTTTTCAGAAACGCTGAGAGTAAATTCTGGGTCTTCTAACCTAGAGATGATTAGCTCACGCGCTTGGCGAGCGAAACCGACACTAGCTTTATGACGGAGGGAGATTTCTTCATTCATTTCTAAAACCCTAGCTACGGCAATTGCCGGACTTGACGCCAAAGTTCACTTCTTTCGCCCGAATTATTCGAAACCGACATCCCAGGGATCGATCAAAGCTTCTAAACACACGAGTTCGTAATCGCGGGGATTTACCTTGTTTTTATTTTCTATCGTGGGAATGGGTTCATAATATATGCTTTGAAATTGTGTTTGTACGAAGAATTGACCTAAGGTCAGATACAGTTACTAAGCCAACGCCCGAAATGCGAAAAGCAATGGCTGAGGCCGAAGTCGGCGACGATCTTTATCGCGATGATCCCACCGTAACCAGGCTTGAGGGGCTGTATGCGGAAATGGTCGGAAAAGAAGCGGCGCTTTTTATGCCTTCTGGCACAATGGCGAATCAAGTTGCGATTCGAACACATTGTTTGCCCGGTTCTTATATAGCGGCTGGAAAGACACAACATATTGTTGCTTATGAATACGGTGGGGCTTCGCGTAACTCTGGCGTCGCAGTTTCTTCGTTGGATGATGAGTGGGGGCAAATAGACGTCCGCGAGTATCAACGACTGCTGGAAACACACTCGTATTACGGTACAGCAATATCAATGCTCGCGTTAGAAAATACACACATGGCCTCTGGCGGACGGATATTGGCTAGCAAGACCGTCTCGGAACTTCGCCGGGCGTCAGGTTCGCCGATTTCTTTACATCTAGACGGAGCACGGCTGTTCAACGCGCAAGTCGCTACCGGAATTTCGGCGCAAGAATTGTGTAAAGACGTTGACTCGGTTATGTCGTGCGTATCTAAGGGGCTATCCGCACCGGTTGGATCTTTGCTGGCAGGAAGCAAAGAATTCATTGAGCGTGCGCGCAGTGAAAGAGCGGTGCTTGGAGGGCAAATGCGCCAGGTTGGTGTGATAGCCGCGGCGGGCATAGTTGCACTAGAAACTATGGTGGATCGGCTCATTTTTGATCACGAAAGAGCCATTGCTCTTTGGCAGGCAGTAAAAACGAGGTTTGGAGAAGTGGTCGCGGGACATGCTCCGCAGACTAATATTGTTGCGTTTACCACTCCTGAGGCTGAGCCACTATCAAAGTATTTGGCGTCGGTGGGTATTTTGGCAAACCCTATCATGCCACACCGGATGCGCTTAGTGACCCATCGCGATTTTTCTGATGACGATATGGAATATGTGGTACAAATGATCTGTGATTTTTTGTAATTGTACTTATCACCAAAATCAAATTAGACAACTTGCGTCGAGTTTATTTGTATAGTTTATTTGGAGTGCAATGCGAATTTATAGTGAAATACCAGGTCGGGCGATGTGCATTTTTGCACATCCTGACGATGCCGATATGGGCGCTGGGGGCACTATTGCAAAATGGAGTACGGCAGGAACTGAGATAGTCTTGGTGGTTGCTTGTACTGGTGATAAGGGTACTGTGGATTCAACAACAGACCCGAAATACCTGGTAGAACAGCGCGATAGAGAACTGTGCGATTCGGCCGCGACTCTAGGAATATCTGCAGTCGAACGACTACTGATAGCCGACGGCGACGTTGAGAATAGTCGGGCGTTGAGAGAACGGATTGTAAGACTTGTCCGGGTGTTTAGGCCCCAGGTGGTAATCAGTCACGATCCGACTGCAATTTTTTTTGGCACAACGTATTACAACCATAGAGACCATCGCGAATTGGGATTTGCTACGTTGGATGCGGTCTTGCCGGCAGCATATCTGCCACACTATTTTCCCGAGAGTGGTCCAAGTCACAAGGTCGAAAGAGTATTGTTGGCGGGCACGCTTGAAGCAAACGTTGGGGTGGATATTTCTATGACGGTAAATTCCAAGATTGACGCGGCGCTTTGCCATAAGACTCAAGTTGGTCCGCGCTCGAAGCAGCTTTCTGATTCGATACAGTCCTCGGCGAAACATTGTGGTAAACGACTAAGTGTGGCAGGCGCTGAGAATTTTAGGGAATTAGTAAATGGATGGGGAGCAAATTGAATAGGGTAGCAGTCGTAGGACCGGGTCACCACGAAAGAGCAATAAAGGGTGCGGAAGTGATTGCAGCACTAGCTGGAGCAGGGTACGAAGTAGTAGTAAAATCTGACCTTCGCCCACGCCTGGCCGACGACCTTGTTTCGCTGCTAGAAGCCGGTGCTAATTTGGCAATCTTATCTGGATCAGGAGTTCGGGCGGTTGTCACTCACGAGAACGCGGAGTTTAATCATCTTGAATACCTTGGACCTAGGACTGTTATCGTGGAGCTTTTGGCTGGAGTAGGACCAATTCGTGCGGAAATTAAAGAATCAGATACCGACGTGGATAAGACGACTATCATGTTAGCTATCGAGTGAAAACTTACTTATTGCGGCTATTAAAGATAAGTCTTTTAGAAGTCGACAATTTTAAGGAAGTTTTGGGATGTATCATTGTTAACAGTAATTGTTAATTGATGTGAACTCCAAGTGACGTTTTGTGCACCGAGCTTCTAAGGAGGAGAAGGTGCCTCTTTCTGAGCATGAGCAGAATATTCTGCGTGAGATAGAGAAGAATTTTTACGAATCGGACCCCGGCTTTGCTGCCAGGGTGCGTGAGGAGACTGTATATAAGCATGCTGGTCGGAATTGTAAATGGTCAGCGCTTACGTTTATCCTCGGGTTGGTAGTTACTGTTCTGACTTTCTCGATTTCTTTAGCGTCAGGTGCATTGGGATTCGTGATCATGCTAACGTCGGCCATCGTATTTGAGCGAAACCTGCGTCGACTTGGCAAGGCTGGCTGGGCTGATCTTACAAGTGGTAAACGAGCCGCAAGCGCCCAAGGCAATGCCAAAGATATTACCGAAAAACTTCGAAAGAAGTTTCGTCCTAAAGATCAATAAAAACGTATTTGTGGCTTTTTCGATCGGGCGCAGTCGGCCGTAGATGCGAAACTCTGTGTAGCTACGATTTATTATCCATACAAGATCTTTTACTTCAGGCTAGAGTTTGACTTATGGATCTTTCTTTCCCACCTGAGGCAGAGTCCTTTCGAGACCGCGTCAAAGTCTTTTTAACTGAGAATCTTCCAGCTAATTGGAAAGGCACAGGTGCGTTGTCTTTGGCTGACGCCAAGGCGTTTGCCAATGAGTGGCGTGAGATTCTCCTTCGCAACGGCTTAATTGGTGTGTCCTGGCCTAAAGAATACGGAGGAGCCGGTCTTTCGTTTTTAGAACAAGTTATTCTTTCGGAAGAGTTCGTCAAGGCTGGCGTTCCGATGGGCGCTCCAACAGATGTGTTTGGGTTTCAAATGCTTGGAAATACTCTTATTGCTCATGGAACTCAGTACCAAAAACAGTACTTCTTACCTCGAATTCTTTCGGGAGAGGATCGATGGTGTCAAGGTTATAGTGAACCCAATTCCGGAAGTGATCTAGCGAGCCTTTCCACGAGAGCGCAGTTGGAGGGCGACGAATGGGTGATCAATGGCCAAAAGACTTGGACTTCAGCTGCCCATCTTGCCAACTGGATGTTTTTACTGGCTCGTACTGATCCCGAAGTGCCAAAGCATAAGGGTATATCGTTTTTGCTCGTACCGTTGGATCAACCTGGCGTTGAAATTAGACCGATTCGCATGCTCAGTGGTGAATCTGAGTTCAACGAAGTGTTTTTTACCGATGCGCGGACCGATGGGATCAACATCGTCGGTGAGCCGGGACAAGGATGGAATATAGCTATGACGTTATTGGGCTTTGAACGTGGCGAAACGGCAGCTACGCTGCCAGTGCGCTTTCGTGTGGAGTTCGATCGTCTGGTCGAGTTGGCGCGCGAAACCGGTGCGAACAAGAACCCGCTCATTCGCGAGCGTTTAGCTTGGTGTTATTGCCGCCTTGAAGTAATGAGATATATGGGTCTTAGTGCGCTTACGGCATTTGTGTCCAAAAAACAACCTGGTCCTGAAGCCTCAATTTCAAAGCTTTATTGGAGTGAATACCATAAGGTAATTACAGAGTTGGCGATAGATATCCTGGGGCCGCGTGCACTTTGTTTGAGCGGCCGACCTCCGAGTTCATCATTTCAAACCGATGATACTGGTGCTTTGAATTCCACTGCGTCATGGGGGGTCACTTTTCTAAATGCTAGGGCTGGTACGATTTATGCCGGCACTTCTGAGATTCAGAAGAATATTTTGGCAGAACTTGTCCTTGGAATGCCAAAAGGATGAATTATTGTCGAGATACCGCTTGGGTTTTCGTTGTATGTAGCTATGCGCACTTTGAACTAGCCGCCAAAGAGTTATGATTTTTTAGTGCTTGAAGGGACGGTGAGTTGATCGATGGTTCGGCTTGTGTTGGTTGTCAGACTGGTCGTATGGTCGATTGTGTCAGGTATTGCAATTTTGGTGCACCCGTCGATTTATGGTATTGCATTGATTCAGATGAAATCTTTCGCCAGGACGAAGTGGTATTTACATTTTCCTTTTTTGCCGATTCCCTATGTTCCTTACTTGCGGTTTCGGATGGAGACGCTCTATGGAAACGATTCCGCTTTGCCGCCGACCGCGGATTTAATTGAATATCTCAAGTGGTGCAGAATGCAACGCCGAATATGGGTATAGAATAGAGCTAGTCGTAATTAAACGGGGAATTTGATGAAGAGTCAAACGAGACATGCGCAAAGGGTTGCAATTGGGCAATCCCAAGTGTTGATGCAGACGATGTTTCCCTGTCTCAGGCTTGACGAGCTGAGTCGCTAATATGGCACGGGCTCTCGTACTAAATGCCAGTTACGAAGCCCTTTCAGTTGTGTCGACGCGTCGCGCCTTGGCGTTGGTGTTATGCAATAAGGCGGAGATTCTCCACGATACCGGATCTAAATTTCACTCCGAGCGCGAAGTATTTCCAGAGCCCTCGGTAGTACGGTTGACATATTACGTAAAAGTTCCATTTCCCAAGCGTGTTGCTTTGACTAAGCGAGCTATTTTTGCACGCGATAATTATCGCTGTCAATACTGCGGTGCTGGCGCGGAAAACATCGATCATGTCGTGCCAAGATCTCGCGGTGGAGGACATAGTTGGGACAATGTAGTTGCTTCTTGCAAGCCGTGCAATTCCAGAAAAGAAGATCGATTTCTGCACGAAACTAATTTTGTACTGCGCAAAAATCCTTCGCAACCTCGCGCCAAAGCGTGGATCTGGCTTCTTGGAAATCCACGAGCCGAATGGATTCCATATATTGGCGAGGCATCGATTCCTGCCTAGATAACTTCTGGTATGAGAATCAAGCTATGAATCTTTACGCGTACCTATATCTATCCGGGTAGAAGGTTGCATTATGGCCATTCAGTTTGTTTGCACTGCTTGTTCGGTTGATATTGTTCGTGCAACGTGTGGTATTGCCATTATTTTGTACGTGGGCTGTAAACTCGCAAAAGATGAGATTTGAGATTGAGGTTTTAGAGGGTAAACCGAGCGAGTTTCATGCATTGCACAAGGATCCAC
>JAJYGT010000096.1 GCA_021785005.1 Actinomycetes bacterium | reverse complement strand
AAAAGATTCAGTTTTTGTCCGACGAAGGAATTCGCCCAGATAGTTCGATAGCAACCTTGTCGAAATTGCGTTCTGCATTTACCACAAATGGAACCATTACCGCTGGCAATGCTTCGCAAATTTCTGATGGCGCTTCCGCCTTGGTAATCGTGTCCGAGAATGAGCTAAGGCGAAGGAAACTAACACCACTTGCGCGCATAATCTCTTATGGACAAGTAGCCGGACCCGATACGTCGTTGTTAAACCAACCGTCCGACGCAATTAAAAAAGCCACTCATCGCGCCAACCTTAAAATTTCAGACCTTGATTTGTTTGAAATTAATGAAGCCTTTGCAGCGGTTGTGCTTGCATCTATAGATAATCTTCAACTACCATACGATGTCGTAAATGTAAATGGAGGCGCCATTGCACTTGGACATCCAATAGGCGCATCTGGGGCACGTTTGGCGCTTACGTTAGCCCTGGAACTGCGGGAACGAAACCAAAGATTTGGTGCGGCCGGATTGTGCGGAGGTGGTGGGCAAGGAGACGCCATAATTTTGGAGTCCGTATCCAACGTCTAGATCCATTGGACCAAAATGTTTCAGCCCACCAGACAACTTCTATCGCATCTTTGCCTAGCTAGACTTTAAAAGCATGGGCACCAATTTGGAATACGCCTCTTTTTATAGAAGGTTTAGACCGCAAAGATTTTCCGAAGTCCTAGGTCAAGAGCACGTTACGCGTGCACTGCGAAACGCGCTCATAAACAACAAAGTCGGCCACGCATACCTATTCTCAGGGCCCAGAGGCACTGGCAAGACGTCCACCGCACGAATTCTTGCCAAGGCGTTGAACTGCCGCGATAGAAAAGAAGGCGAGCCGTGTTGCGAATGTGAGTCTTGTCAAAGTGTGACCCAAGGTCGTTCGATGGATGTAATCGAACTCGACGCAGCATCCAATTCGGGTGTAGACGCCATGAAGGCTTTGATTTCCTTGGCCCCCGTCGGTACTGCCGGTGACTGGAAAGTTTACATCTTAGATGAAGTTCACATGCTCACAACAGCTGCATCAAATGCTCTGCTAAAGACCTTAGAAGAGCCCCCGCCTCATGTTATTTTCGTTCTAGCAACAACCGATCCACAAAAGGTCTTACCAACGATTTTATCGCGCACCCAATCGTTTGAATTTAGGTTGATGGACGACACAATCCTAGAGCAGCTCGTAAAATCAGTCCGAGAATCCGCCACCTTAAATATTGGTGACAACGAGATTGAATACGTCATTAAAAAAGGCAATGGCTCGGCGCGTGACACACTTTCGTTCTTGGATCAGGTGGTCGCTCTTGGAAATATTGACGATTCTGAACGCGGCATTCAACAGATTTTTACCGCTATAGCTAACCAAGATCCAAATCAAGTACTCATTGCATCCAACATGGCATTTGTCAAGGGAGTTGAATCAGCTCGGATCATCAGTGAAATAGTTGGGATGGCAAGACAACAATTTCTTCAATCCTTTGACTCAAAGAAATCAAAATTAACGATGCCTACTGCCAAACTGGTCAAAATTGTAGAGGTGCTAGGTGGCATCACCACTCAATTACGGGATTCGCCAGACCCCCGCGCAACACTGGAAGCCGCTTTGATAAGACTTTGTATGGACCCCAGTGGAATTCCAAATGAGATTGAAAGTTTCATAAACACTGCCATTTCCAAACAAATTAATTTGCTCAAATCCAGCAACGTATTTGGTTCTGTAGCCGCACAAAAGATTTCTTCTCCCGAACCCCAAGAAACCAATTATGAGTCATCTGGCGCGATTCCAACGCGGGCAAAATCGGCGCCGCCGAAGGATTTTACCCGACAACAGATCGCAAACGCACGAAATCAGCTAGCAACCCCAGATTCCAGCAGTGGAATAGAAAACACCGCTACGTCGCGATTGCAAGGATTAGCTTCTGCTTCTCATACGAGATTGACAAGCCAAAACCAGGCACCGTCACCAGAAGCAACAAATCGGACTGACAATGTCGACGACTCAAAAGCTATAACGCAAACTCAGCAATCTAGCGCCAGATTAACCAGGGATACACTGACTCAAGTCTGGCCACAAATAGTGAGCGATTGCCGGCTGGGCAATTTCGCAACGACATCTCTAACCAGCGGATATTTTCGCGACGCCACGGATACATTAGCTACCTACGTCGTTGATAACACGATTCAGAAACAAAACTGTCAACGCCATCTTGAAGTCGTTCAAGAATCCATTCGGTCCCGTTATCAACTAAATAATTTTACAATCCAAATCGTTATCGAGCCCAAGCAAGGTGACCTCAAAGAAAACTCCGATAAAGTATTGAGTTCGGCTGAGTTCATCGACGAATTCAAAGATGGCGAGGTTCTGACCAGTACTTCGCTATCCAAGCGAATTCGCGAGGTCTTTCCCAACTCAGCTGAACTAACTCAATAACCCAATCAATGAACCGAAATAAGATTTGAAGTCAAAATGGCCTATACAAAATCATTACAAGCACTAATCGACGAATTTGCCAAGTTGCCAGGTATCGGACCTAAATCCGCCCAGCGAATCGCGTTTCATCTACTAAAAGTTGATCAAAGTCATTCCGACAGACTCTCACAGGCGATTACCACAGCGAAGGCTTTGTCAAGATGGTGTAGCAGGTGCTTCAACTTAGCTGAAGACGACTTGTGCTTAATATGTTCTGCGCCAGATCGGGATCAACACGTAATTTGCGTCGTTGAGGAAGCAAAAGACGTAGTCGCGATCGAACGAACTAGAGAATTCAAAGGCCTTTACCATGTTCTACAAGGAGCATTGAACCCAATTGAAGGGGTGGGTCCTGAGCAGATTCGCGTTAAAGAACTGATATCTCGTCTCTCGGTATCCGACGTAACGGAGGTAATTATCTGCACAAATCCCAACATCGAAGGAGAAACCACGTCCATGTATCTTGCAAAATTGATCACCCCAGTTGGTATCAAAGTATCGCGAATTGCGAGTGGCTTACCTGTTGGAGGCGACTTAGAATACGCCGATGAGCTAACCCTTGGACGAGCCCTCGAGGGACGTCGATTTCTTTAGTAATGTCATTTACGCCGTCAAGAAACCTCACCTAAAGCTCTGCGCAATGAATCCGGTGACGTTTTTTAGTAACAAAGTATTGAACAAATTTGAAATAAGAGATTTTAGGCCAAACCTTGCGTTCTCCCAAATGCCAACAACCGCTGCCATTCCAAACTATCTAAGGTTGACGGTCTTCCAAAGTAATAGCCCTGGGCAAATTGGCAACCCATTTCGGTAAGGAGTTTCGCCTGATTTTGGTGCTCAATTCCTTCGGCTATTGTCGTGATCCCGAGCGACTCCCCTAACTTGATCATGGATGCCAAGATAGCTCTGTCCCCAGAATTCGTGACAACACCGCTGACAAATGATTGATCTAGCTTCATCTCTGAAAAAGGGAGCTTCCGCAAATAGGTCATCGAAGAATATCCAGTTCCAAAGTCGTCGATCGAAAACCGTACTCCGAAATCACGAAGCTTGCGCAGTGGTACTAAAGCAGCATCAACATCACCTATGAACGCGGTCTCGGTCAGTTCTAAAATCAACCTGCTTGGTGAAACTCCGGTTCGGTCGACAATAGTACGAACTTGTTTTACAAATGTCGGAGAGACAAGTTGACTACCTGAAATGTTTACACTTACACTTGCATCAAGGCCCTGTGATTCCCATAATGACAACACCTCACATGCTCGCCACAACATAATGTTGCCAAGTTCTCCAATGAGGCCCACCGATTCTGCGATGTTTAAAAACTCGCCAGGAAAAACAAGGCCATAACCGGGACGTCTCCATCGCACGAGCGCTTCCGCACCAACTAACATCCCAGTAGCCAAACTCACCTGAGGTTGGAAGTGAGCCTCGAGTTCGTCGCCAGCGACTGCTCGGTGTAAAGCCATTTCTACATCTATGTCGGTTGAAAGTGAGGAAAAGTCAACGATTCGATCGTTTGGCGAACCTACCAAATAAGGAAACGACACATTTCTAGTTCTAATGCCCGCACGAATAAAAAGTTCATGCGCCGACTGTACATCTTCGGCCATTGCTAACCCAATTTGGGGAGTAAAGTACACTTCGCCCGCTAGCGATTCAAATGGTTGGCGCATCAGCGCATCGAATTCCTCACTACGTTCAGTAAGTTTTGCCTTTGTATTAATCCCAGTGCAGATCACCGCAAATTCGTCGGTATCTATCCTCGCCACCATTTCGCCAAGTCGAGCTCGCGATACCAAGCGAGCTGACGCTTTTTTAACGAGATCATCTCCGGCTTGCGAGCCCCGAACTGCGCGTAACTGTTTCAAGCGATCTAGGTGTACCACAAGCACCCCTAGATCCATCCGTTTATCAGAATCCAAGATCGCGTTAACTCGCGAGGTCGCTAATTCAATATTGGGCAAATTTGTGAGCGAATCGTAATTACTCAGGTGGGCGGCAAAACCTTGTGCCTCGGCAAGGCGGGTCATGTCTTCTAGGGTTACAAGCAACGCATCAACGTCTTTCCCAGACATGCTCAATCTCTGAGCATTTATTCGCACCGGAATGGAGGCATGCCGACGTTGTCGAACTAGTCCGTCTTGAACAAATGATTTGGTAGTAGCCAACTCTTCATAAAATTGCGCTGAAAACAATTCGGTGTCGCACGAGATACAAGACAACCAAATTCCAGAGTGCTCATCTAACGCAGAAGACACACCGAGCAAAGCTTCTGACACGTGGTTCTTATAGATAATTTTACCTTGTAAATCAGTGACAAGTATTCCAAGGTTTACTGCGCCGAAGAGTTCGTTCCAATAATAATGTTTCCACTTGGCACAGTTGATCGAAAATATCGATCTTATACAGCTTAAATACGACTCAACCGCTTGTAGATCCTCTAACTTTAAACTGCAGTCCTGGGATTTCCATAACGCAATAGCAACGGGGGGACGAGCATCTACCGAACTAGCAAGACATTCAAAGCCTATTACCGCGGCCTCGTTGGCTTGAAACGCTTGTTGCATCAGATAATCTGAATCAAGAACTGAAATTTGATCTAGAAGGTACATCCCACTTAGTTCAGATATCCCGATTGGTTCGCCCTTTTTCACGCCAGTGTCAATCCGACTAATGGAATCTTGCTCAATGAGAAGAGCAGCAGAATTTAGATCCTGCGTTAAAAATCGTAGAGTTAGGCCGCTAAACACCCTGCCGATCTCCCCGGACGCCAATTTGGAAAACGAAATTATATCTTTGGCCTGCGAAATTTGGCGCACAAAAGTGGCAATTGAAGAATTATCTTTGAATTGCTGCGGTACTGGCGGCTCAACGGTAAATTGAATCAAGATATCGTCGACCCCAGCTGCGTCCACGCGATGTATCGGCCACACAAAAAAAGAGCTAGAGCCTACATTAATACGAGATTGCGCTCGATTTATTTCGATCGGTCCTACAAACCGACTTTCTCCTATGGATTTAGAAAGCAAATCGTCCACGCCATCGGTGGAAATCAAGTCGTAAAAATTCTCGCCCAATCTGTGAAACTCAGTACCGACCAAACTTGATTCAAATGCATAATTCACACGTTTTATATACCCAGCACGATCTAGATCGGA
>JAJYGT010000117.1 GCA_021785005.1 Actinomycetes bacterium | reverse complement strand
ATCTCGACGTACCTCTTATAAGTTGACCCTAAGCAAGCGTCAACTCGAGATGCTGCGATTATTCCACCTTGGTATTGATGTCAAATCAATTGCACGAGAGCTAAAAGTAGCCATTAGAACGGTGCAAGCAGACCAGGACAAAGTGAAAACGTTGATCTATCAGACCTATGGCAAAGATCTTAAGCGTGAGGCAGCGTGTCGCTTAGTTTGGCAAATAATTGATGGGCAAATTCGCTGGGCTAATGCAGGTGACGATTTTGAATAATTTGTTACCTGGGCTAACACCTTTTTTGGCAATCAACTAGTGACCCAAAAAATTCTGCGCTTTTGCAGTAATTAAACCATGCTAGCAGCTCAAAGCATTACAAAGACGGGCTTGTCTGGTGCAATTACACATCACAGAAAAGCCCGTCTTTGTAAATTAGCTAACCAAAAAGTTAGTTCCAACAGATATAAGATGCAATTTTATTAAGAGGCACTTGAAGCGAATGCAGTGGCCAAAGCAGTCAAGTTCGGCACTCCGAGTCCGCTACCTGGGTTGTAAATTGCGCCAGCGGTACCGGTGTAATAAAGGTTGTCGTTGCTAAATTTGACATCTCCGGGGATTGTAACGGTTCCCACGTGGGAGTAGTAGCTCGTTCCATAGTCTCCACTTAGATCCAAGGGCTTGAAAGGTGAATTCATAGAAGCAGCAAATTTGTAAATTTGCGGATTCCAAAACCCGACTTGTCGTCCCAGATACGAGTTGATGACTGCCGTCGAACCGTTCAACTGAGGAGCCGAAAAACTCGTTCCACCAAATTGAACCACAGCTGAACCATAAACTGGTATAAATTGCGGATCATAGACTGCATATCCTGTCTGTGGATCCGCATTCACCGAAAGATCGGGCATTGCTCGTCCGCCTGGATTGGCTGCAGTTGCTAGTTTCGCATCTGGGGTCAGCGTCCAGTTCACCGGGAGAGTCAAAGGTCCAACTGGCATATATCCGCCGGGCGTTAGATACTCGTGATAGTTATATGTCGAGCCAACGACTCCTTGTTGGTAACTAGGTTGGGGAACCATGGCAGAGTAACCACCGCCTGATCCGATTGGCATCGACGAAGCAGCAGAGGCTTCAGTTTGATACCCAAGTGCCTGATAAAGCGGCCATAGGTAACCCCAATTCCAGGTCATCTGCTTCGGAACCGTTACTGACTCTGAACCAACGTTAGTACCACCAGAATTGAAGACGGGAAAGGTCTGGGTACCTGGTAGCGTAGTCCCACCTGCAGCAGTTACGTATGCATTGTCTGCAGGATTATCTACTGAAAGATTCGTGGTCCCAAGATCACTCGCAGCGGTATAAGCTCCAAAATCGCCCGATGAGGTAAATACTGACTGTCCTTGTGCTGCCGACTCAAGATAAGCTTCGCTAAATGCCGTTGCATATCCAGGCGATTCTTGTCCAGTTGCTACCAAATACTGAATGTCAGTTTCTGATTGACCCCAACTAGCTGATATCGATCCCGCCATGTTGTCACTTGCAGCTTGGAAAAATGCATCGACGAAACCGTAATCTGTATTCGGAGCCTGGTATACGATTATTCTTGCGTTTGGAGCGATAGCTCCCGATTGCTCAACGTCAAGAGTAGTCTCATCTGAACCTGCCGATAGACTGACCGGACCTGAACCACCGTCTACGTTTTTTAGAAATATGCGATTAGGCAAAACGTTGAGGTTCAAGTATTGCTTCCAGTAGAAGTAGGGCACTGAGGGATTCAAGCTTGCGAGCGTAACGATACCGATTGTCTGGTTCGTTCCTACGTATCCTGCTTGTTGCAAAGGCGCAAGATTGTACTGTTGCGCAAAGTCGCTCGGAGTCAGCATTCCCGCTGGCACAGTGGCGCTAGGAGACGCACTTACGCTTGTAGGACCTAATGCTTTTACGCTTTGCGAGATATATGGAGAATAGCTTTGCAAGCCTAAAATAGCAACAATGTGATCCGCCAGATAACTCGGTATGAGTGGATTGGTTTTCGTCCCGTAAACTATCTGGGTCTTTGTAGGCGATCCGCCGAGCAATTGAGTCGGATTTGATGAAGTAATCTTGAAGTTTTGCATCGTAACTGCTAATGCTTTGCTGTAATCAGCTGCAGTTCCCGTAGTTGTGACATCGAGCATGTCAGGCAAAACGGTAGATGTGATTCCAAACTGCGACAAATAATTAACAAGCGAAGTGACAAAACTTGGTGATTGCCCATAGGTCGCGGCAAACTCCGGAACAGTCAGATAACTTCCTGTCCATCCGCTTGAAACTTTGGCCTCCAATTGACTAAGTTGATTTGCTTTTAAAATGAATGAAACTGTGAGCTTCGTGTTCGAAGCAGTATTGCCAATAGCGGTAGCACCTGCAACAGCAGCGGCAGATATACCTTGCGGTATAGAGACCATCGTGTTTGCGCTATCTGACGCCAACGCGGTGCCACCAACAACCCCCACAAAGAGTGTTGATACACCAATCGCTAACGCCGCCTTGTGGGCGACCCGGGTAAGAGGTTTCGAGCGACTCATTTCTCTCCTTCTTAGATTTTCCGAGGCATTGCCAAAGCAAGCCTCATGTAAAAACATACTTCATATTGCAACACCCGTTCAAACGTTTTAAAAGATATAAACGCGACAATATGATACACAAATCAGTATCTCACCGAACGCGGTCATATGACTACGAAGTGCGATGGTATCAAAAGGTTGGACCTGAATATTCATATGAAATCTGTTCCAAGTACCTAGCAATTGACGCATGCACGTAACCGCGGAATTATGTGCGCGGAATCTAAATCAAAAACAGACTTTGCAATGAAGGCGAAAATACATCTGACCGTCATGGGTTCGAAAGATAGCAAGTAATTCTGTATTGTCACGTCAAACAAGAAGTGGTTCGGATTCTAGGGGGTTTTCGAGCTCAAGAGCAAAATGGATGTTACTTTACATAATATCCATTTTCGGCGTTTTTGTAAATCTAACGTCGACCCGTGTACGAAAGTAACTTTGCATAGTGGAAAGTTACAACCACGGTGGCCGCTATCGGCGTACTCAGTTGCGAGTGACAACTTCAACGGTAACGAATGAAAACTTTATGACTTGTGACGAAAGGTATCTACAATTGCTTTGCGCAAGGTTCAGTTTCTTTCTCATGTTAGATTTCAATTAAAAGCTGACGCTTCATATAATGCACAAAAGTCGATTTGCGATACTACATGCTTGGATAATCGAAAACAAATCTTCTTATACGTGGGTAACCAAATTCACATCTGCTCATACGACTGGTTGCACAACAAACGAATTATAATACGATTCTCGTACCGATAGAACCGCAAATAGATTCAAGCAAGGTGGCACGGTATATTCGCTGTCCTTTCTCTATCGCAGGAGGCTGTCAAGCGTCAATTTCTGCGATTGGGGGCAAAAAAGCAAGTACGACATCCCAATTGGCTGTAAACATACGTCCAACCTTGCGAATCAACCCAAGCGCGCTCAAATGATTTAAATCCCTCATCAGGGTTCTAGGACCAGCGCTCGCATACATTCTGGCAACTTTGGAAGTGATTCCCTCAAGGTCTGCTCGAGAAAAAACAGTTCCTTGGGGCATTGCAAGGACTAATGCCCTCTGTCGATCCATCGCCTTTGTGTTTGGCTCCTCCGCAAATCGACTATGTATATAATTCACCCAGGTTACATAAATCTGTTGATTTCGAACCATCACGATCGCTTCTCTAATGCCATCCACAAATCCCTCTAGCGCATAGGAGACAAATCCGAGAGTATCTCCCCCGCTCTTGCTAGCTCTGGCAAGTTCACGATAATAACGATCTCGCGTCAAATTGTAATGATTTGAGAGCAAGTGCGCAGCCGGAATCGGTACGAGACCGCTACGCGCAAGAAGCATGAATTCCACCATGCGAGCAGTACGACCATTACCATCGGCAAAAGGATGAATCCAGGCCAGATATAGGTGCGCGTACACCGCCCTGGCTATGCAAAGCGCAAAACGCAGCTCTGGATCCTCGCTTTGAAACACTGAAGAATTGAGCCAATCAACGAGGCGGTCTAGCAGGAAAGCGCAATCCTCAGCGGGTGCACCTCGGTAGTCAGCCACGGTGACAGATTGCGGACGAATTTCACCGGGATTAACACCGTCGGCGGCCTCCAATCCCCTAAGTACCTGCCTGTTAAATTCGCGTACTAGTGCAGTAGTGAGCTGAACGTTTTCTCCGCCAATGATTCTGTGGTGTAAGTCGCCGAGTGTATCCAAAACATTTCTAACCCCTTGCTCTTGATATTGTCGCGATGGTGGTGCCTTGAACGTGCCGTCCAAGATCCCTCGGGCCTGTTCTTCATCGAGCGTGTTTCCCTCGATCGCCGTTGTTGCAAGTGCACCTTTCACGAGGGTAACTTGATACAAATTTTGAGCAACGTCTGGCGTAAGTGGGGCTCCAGACAGGTGTTCACATTTAGATCGTGCTCCTCCCATTAGCATCCATTGGTTCGGCTGAAATCGATTGACATCGGTGGCCATGAATGTAATCCACGGATGGCTTTTTTCATATGCTCTCATATGGGAAAGTATATTAATGGCAACTTATTTTGTACATTAGTTTGGTAAAACTTTTGACGCGCTTGATTGTTAGTCCGAATTTTTCGTGCTTGCATAATTGGATGCAGGCTTGACACAATGTATTATCTTTCCCTCACTCGGCAGAATCGATTCAAAACTTGTGAGTCGTAAGTTTTGCGTTGGTGAGCTGGTGCCGTCAGTGCTCTAGTCATCGGTCAACGCGCTTCGTATCAAAGGAAGGTCGATGTCAATCGTTCGCTCAACCTCGCTCCAATCAGTGTCCCAATAGTGATGTACGATAAAGTTTCTAAACCCAATGACCTGCTTCCAAGGAATCACACCGTGGTGCGCCCGAAACTCATCGCTCAAGTGGTTTGCTGCCTCGCCGATAATTTCTAATTGACGCATAACGGCTGAGCGATACATATCTCCATGTGGATACTGATCAGTTCACGTTCTTATACGATCAATGGCCGCGAGAATATGTATTTGCACGTTCCAGGTCAGTTGGTTTCACAACGGCCGTGCCTCTGCAAACAACTTTTTTTGATGTCGAGAGGAATTTCATCTCGTTTGACCACATCGACGTTGCACTCAAAAAGCTCGGCTAGTGCTTGCTCGATTTCGATTCGCTTTAATTAAGTAATCGCTCCAGAAAACTCTACAAGCAAGTCCAAATCAGAGTCGTAGCAGTCTTCTCCGCGCGCGTCCGAACCGAATACCATTATGTTGCGGGCGCCATAACTGAACAGCAAAGTTAGGGTCTCATCTCTGTGAACAGCTAAGAGTACTGAAGGGCGTATTTTTTTGTCCGTAGCCATAATGTGTCCAGTCTAGGGTTTCTTCGTGTCTAACTTCTTCACTATTTGAGCGGCAGCGTAGCATAACAAACGTTCGCTTACAACTACCTTGTCAAAGACTGCCGACATGGCTGTTGGTGAGCGCTTCGACCTTGAATAGCTCCGTGTCGAATATATTTTGGGGTCTAAGCGTTGAAATATAATTACCGAGGCGCGAAGGAGAATTTATAGTGCTGTCCCAAGAGGCCTTAATGGTTAAATCCATGATGATGTCGGCAAAAATGAGGAGTCAACCAAACCCCGATCCGAACGTTCAAGACCAGCGACTTGGACTTGAAGAGATGACAAGAATGCTGCCGATTGCACCAAATGTGGACATTGAAAATGTTATAATACGAGATATTCGGGCAGAGCTAATCGCCCCGCGAGCAATTGATAATGACACGGTAATCGTTTACTTTCACGGCGGATCTTACACTGCCGGTTCACCCGCAACGCATCGATCGCTGGTATCTAGAATTTGCGCAACTGCAAAACTAAAGGCTTACGTCGTCGACTATCGCCTTGCACCCGAGCACCCATATCCAAGTGCAATCATCGACGGAGTCGACTTTTATCTTGGGCTTCTTGAGGATGGGTTAGACCCAAATAGGATAGTTTTAGGCGGCGATTCCGCTGGAGGTGGACTATGCCTGGCAATTTTGTTTGCTCTACGGGAACGCGGGATCGAACTTCCCAAAGGTTTGTTCTTATTGAGCCCTTGGACCGATCTTACCGCAAGCGGGGACTCAGTCCAGTTACGTTCCGAACTTGATCCTTGGTTGCGACCTGACGGCTTGGTAATTGGCGCCAAAGCGTACTTGAACGGCGCAGATCCAAAAGATCCAAAAGCATCTCCGATTTTTGGCGACTACACAAATTTTCCAGATACTTTATTGATGGTTGGCACCGAAGAGATTTTATACGATGATACAGTTCGCATCTATGACAAAATGCGCGAAGTCGACGTTAATGCGGTGCTAAAAATCGGAGAAGGTCTCTGGCACGTATGGCCAGCATTTGCGATGTTGCCCGAATCGAACTCAGCTATTGACGACATCTCTAGTTTTATAAACTCGCTCCCAACCAAAGCTAAATAAGCCAAACTAACGAATAGGGCGTATTGGATTTAACTCCAATTGTGCACTTGCCCACTCGAGCTAACGCATAATTATTTGCACACACCGTATTCGACGCCATTTTCGCATAGACCCCATTCATGGCGCCCATGCGAAAATGCGCTAGATGAACCCAGCTTCCTATTGAGAGGTTGGCGGCTCCTCATCTTCTTCTGCCAAAATCCGGTAAATCGCTTTGCGCGAGTCGCTTAGCAACTTAAGTGCTCTGTCAATCTGGGATTGACTGCCAGCTTGTCCAACCTGCATTACTGCGGTGGCAAATCCGAAGGCTTCTTTGCGCAGTTTGAAAAACGCGCTGCGATCATCGCCACCAATCTCTTCCCATGGAGGAACGGGTCTCGCATTCGACACGAGATATTGCAAACCCTTGTCTGTGATACTATAAACCCGCTTTCCTTCAACAGTTGAGCTAGTGACAAGCTCTTCGTCTTCAAGTGCTTGTAAGGTTGGATAGACGGACCCCGGACTTGGTTGCCACAGACCGTTACTACGTGCAGCTAATTCTTGGATAATTTCATATCCGTGTCGCGCTTGTTCAGCCAACAAAGTCACAATTCCCAGCTTTACATCTCCACGACCAGCTCTTGGTCCTCGCCCAAACCTCGGAGGTCCACCGGGCCCAGCAAATCCAAACATCGGCGGCATGCCAAACATCTCAGGTCCAAATCTCATATGCGGACCTTTTTGTCCTCTATGCCCGCACCCGCAGCCAGGTTGATGTGGCCCTTGGTGTCTAGTATGTCCAAATTCTTCTTCATTTTGATAATTCACGATGGTCTCCTTTTTCTATAACTTTTTGATTAACCATTATATCACGATATATCGTTACACTATCTTAAGCAATTCATCAAGCACAGCTATTCCCGATTGCTCATGAAACCAAAATTATTTCTTGTCGAATCACATCACGTTGCACTAGCATCAAATTAGAGCTGATTCAACGACGGATAGTAACTGATGCAAAAATTTCTGTCACGCTACGGTGGCGTGAATCGGAAATGTTTAGGGTGTTCCAACTTCCCCGTCGAAGCTCTCTTGGAACAATTTAAGAGTGTCACAACAACAAATCCAATTGTCGGCTAACTGTATTTGCCATTCGTCCAAGACTTGGATTTACAAAAAACGGCTCTATTGACCTTCATGTGGATCAACTCGCCTTCTCGTATGGAAGTTTCAGGTCGATTGGTCCACATGAAAGCATCACTAACGCCAGAGTCGCTTGAGCGCAATGTTGCCCATAGCATATCTAGCAACGATGGATCTGATCTTGGTGTTCAAACCTTCAACTCGTCCGTTGGAAACACCAAGTTCAATTGCAGCCATGATTCCTTGCTTGTGAGTACGGATTGTCTTTGACAATTTAACAAAGCTTTGAATCCGTGACCGAGATGCTCGGGAACACCAGCGCTCCAGCAGTTCACTTAACTCATAGTTAGTGAGATCGCCGGCGAAGACCGCTCGCAGGGATTCTTTCGTCTCATATGCCCGCCAGAGATCTTTGCTAACCTCTTCTAGTGCTTGTGTTCCCAATTTCACCACGTGAAATGGATCTAAACAAATCCGGGCACCCGGAGCGTGATCAGCAAATGCTTTGGCGAAAGCGGGTCCCATATCCATAGTTGCCGCGGTAATCTTGGCGGCTCTATCCGGGCCGAGTTCGTCGAAGAACCCATTGAGGCTACTTGCGCTTTTGCCCTCTGCCCCGTAGACGATCTTGCCAGTATCGTGGTTCGTAACCAGGGTCAGGTAGTTGTGATGCTTTCGGTAAGAGATCTCATCCACCCCTACCAGAAAGAGGTTCTCCAAGCGTTTGGGATCGAGCTCTTCAGTCACCACCCGCTCGCAAATCGTTCCTACGGTTCTCCAGGCAATTCGGGTGAGCTTGGTGACTCATGTCTTGTCCATCTTGGAGGTTGACCAGGCCACCAGGTGCTCGAAGTCTCTTGTGAAACGCGATTCACCGACTGGTCTGGCGAATGGCACTGACTCGGTAATCACTCCATGGTTTGGACACTTGAGTCGTCTAAGTTGTAGAGCGCCTCTTTCACTGATGATGGCTTAGTTGCTCACGCCATTAGGGGTGATGATGGTTTTTCTATAAGAGATGGCTGCATTGTCGCTAGGTGGCTGGTGTGAATATTGTTCTATCAACTTTGCCAGACATCACTGTAATGTCAACAAACTCCTGATCCCAGGTTAGGTCCAGGATCTAGGTCAAATGTTTAGGTGGATTAGAAGATTTACTCCTTTTCTTGAAGCCTCTGGGGGCTTTTTTGGGTTAAGTTATCCTTATTGGATTGCTATGTGAGCACTACATACCGAAATTCGGGCATATTTATGCTTAGTTTTGCCATTCTCGCTAAGTTTTGAGCTGCGACCAGAAGAAGAAAGTCAGCAGTTACCTTGGTGATACCTCTTACTCTTGTTTTTCGTCCCCCATGAAGGCGTCGGGTGAGATGAGCCAGCTTACGCTCTACCTTTGGACGGGTCTTTCTATATTCCTGGCGAAGATCAGGATCGGTAAATCTCAATCTTGCCTCGTGTAGTTGGCGCTCATGGGTTCCAATATTGATGCTTCGTCCCGATTTGGATTTGGTGCACTGTTCGAGTTTTGGGCATTTGCTACAGTTGCTTCCAAAGGATGCAATATGGCCTCCTTTTTTTGAGGTTTTGCTACAAGTGTTATACCTATGGGGCAAGTGACAGTTAGTTTGTCAAAGTCAATGACAAAGTCATTCTTTGGAATCATGCCGTTTGGACGTACTGGGAACCTGGCCTTTATGTAGGTATTGATAGAACGCTCTTGGAATTCGTTGAGGAGTTCACCAGAGCCATAGGCGTTATCTCCATATACCACTTGGGTATTTGGGTCAATCAGATCTAGTGCAGCTTGGGCATCATGGACATTTCCTGGAGTGACTTTAGCTGCTGTGATTATTTCAGATTCTGGATCGATGGCGATATGAGCTTTATATCCGTCAAAGCGACTCTTGGAGGACTTTCGACCATGTCTCGCGTCAGAGTCGACACTAGAGATCACCCGATCCTTTGCAACTCACTTGGCTATGGCGTATCTGTCATTTACAATTTCTATGTCTTGTCCCATGATGGTCGTAAGAAATACCAGTGCCTCACCAAGTTCTTTATGAGTGGGCTTATTTTCAAAAAAAGCAATAAGGGTGTTAGCGTCTTTAGCTATGGCGTTGATCAGTGCTTCGCGTTCGGATAGAGATTCCCAGTCAATTGATGGCTTGGCACTAGGTAGATAGTCATCTACTTCGATCAAGCTAGAAACTACTCCACCATAAGCCGAATCCTTAGATATTGATTCTCTATAGACACCTCTATTTTTCCGACGTAACAAGGTGACGGTATCCATGGTTGTTACAGCGTCATAGAGTGGGGTTGAATCTAACACTCTTTTTTCTTTGATTAGATTGGCACGAGTGACTAGGTCAAGTACTGAATTAAAGATGCGCATGAATCATCTGAAGCTCCTAGGCGTGCCCGAAAGTCAACCAGTACCGTATGGGAGAATCCCGGGTACTCATAACAGAGTCCACCACATGCGTATTTGTAACGCACATCATAAGTAAAGGCATCCACTGCTTCTCTATCAGATAGTCCATGAAGGCGTTGTAATACCATCACAGTAGCTACTACTCGAGGAGGAATTGCTGCCCGACCCAAGTTGTCATAGAGGTCACTGCAAAACTCATCGGGAAACATCTGATCACCAAAGCGGTATAAAAGCTTGAAGTATCACTAAGTGAATTATCACAAAGTCGAGCTGACGAATCATAAAGATCTTCAACTTTTGGAGTAGTACCTAAAGACAATCTCGAATCCACTTCCATAAAACAGCAGCTACAGATACATTATACCAGGTCACAAACTATTTATCTACGATTTAGTTGTGAATTTGACCCAATTATCCTGCGGTTGTTCACTCTATAGGGAACCGTAATCCAAGTGCTTGATCTTGGTATTTAGAGATTGCAAGAACTAAGTTTTGAAGGCCGAAAAAAACACCAGCCACCTAGAACAATATGGACATTCCAAAACCTTGCTCAGTATATCGTTACAATTTTCTTTACTAATTCAAAGGTTGACACAACTGGCAATTTTGGTTAGTTTGATCTTGTAGGTCTCGATACCTGGGGTGGTTTGTGAGGTTTTTCAAGTTCGGATCGGTTGCATTGATCATAATAATGCTTGGAGGTGCTGCTGCTTCGCCAGCGTATGCTACCAATCCAGGTGCAGGGTCGACCCAAGCTTTGGTAACGGGATCCGGTAGTGCAGCTCTTGGCTCAGTCTCAGCTTCTTCGAGGCAGGGTAGTTTTTGGTCCCCAACCGCACCGGTGCATGGACAAGCGGTAAACGCAGCACCATTTCGTGGGTCTAGTGCCACGAGCGCAATGGCAAGTCCGATGTATTCGAATGATCTCGGTTGCGCTGGTGTACCGGAAGGTAGCCAGGGCGCACCACCATATTATTGTCGCGCATCAGCTTATAATTCCGGGGAAAATGCAGTAATCATGGTGCGAGTCGGTTCATATGGGAGTTTCGTTTATCCTGACTTTGGGTGGACAAAATTCTTCTACAAGCACAATCTTTATCTGCAGCCCGTTCTTGATACAATAACTTACGGCAGCGTAGATCCGACGGATTCATACGCGATAGACATGTATCACTATACCAATGGAAATTTTGATATGGAAGTTAGGGTTATTTACAATCCCAGCGATTATGTATCAAGCTACGTTATGCCTGACGGCAATCCTGTTGGAGTGCAAACTGCTTATTGTGTGGGATATTTAGATTGCCCTTCTTGGGTCAATCAAACACTCTAATTTAAGCTCTGCGTTCATAGTTACTTTTCATCAGCTAGGTAGGCCAAGATGAGTTCCAATAATGTGTTATTAAAAGAAAACGAAGAATATTATCAGAGTATGGAAGAAATTCTGAATTCCTTCTTCGTTTCCGATGCGAACGTTAGGTGTGTTGGGGTCCCAGACATAGGGTTCTTCGCTTTTTTTGAGAATTCGCAAAGATATAAGGATGTTCCACAAGAAAATATTGGGAAAATTGGTTCTCAGTACAAGAGGTGTATTGCCTTTCTTTCGTACACAACTGTGTCGCATCTTGAACAAATGCGATCGATTCTCAGCGCGAAAGGTTTCGATGAATCAAATCTGAATTTCGATCCGTTTTCTACACTGTCGAAGATAATGATTGATGAAGGCCAGGGACCCGAGAATCAAATCTTTGAACCAGAAGGTATGCAGAACTATGGCTTTGGGCTGCAAGTAGGCGAGCCCCCAGCGCTCTTCGATCAGTGGGCCAATGATCAATCACGTCTCACCGTAGTAGGTCCTAGAGATATTTTGAGATTATTGCCTCCTCAGCCTTCGCGTTTCGGTAGCCAGCCGCTGTGCAACTCAGCCGCTTTATCGACTGAGCAACATGAGACCAACTCAGGGATGCCGAATTTGGCTCCATGCCCCATGCTCAAAGTACGCGACAAGAAAAGGGGTGCATTCTTATTCTTTTATGACAAGCTGTCTCATTCACAAGATCGCTTCCTAGCGTGGTCACCTGACCCCGATGCCACTCTCTCGCAACTCCTGGAATGTGAATCGATATTAGATTTCCGAGCCGGAAGCATTGTATTGCTTCAAAGCTAGGCGACTTCATCCCTCCGATCCAACAAAAACCCAACAACGCGGTTTCATCATGCAGCATCTTGTTTCACATGGTTGCAAGAATATTTGCAATATCAAAAGACTAGCGGAGGCTCGCTGAAACGAACTCGATCTAACTTCTAAGGAGTTGACTGGAGAGGGATACTACTTCCAGGAAAGGATCCGGTTGCTACAGGAATGCTACCGGGATCGTATTTTGATATGGCGCCAATTATCAGAGTCTCTGGATCGTTGGAGCTCGTCTACTTGTCCGGCGTATCCTAACCCAACTGTCGCCAAAAATACTCCCAGAACCCTCATTTTAGCCCCATTTCAGGCTTAGTTAAATACTAAAGTGCTGGTAGATAGGTGGGGTATCTTTCCAATCTTGCTATTTCTGCAATTGCGCCAATTGGTGGACTGGGATTATTGGCAAGCTCGATCAATTTCTTGACTACTGCAGCCTTTTGATCTTTTGGGTAGAAATTCATCTTTCCTCAATATTCTCGCCCTATTTATATCTTCCATCATAATTTACGTCAACAATCCTGAGAGCTAGGGCTACTGGTGATTTCGAACTCGCTCCCGGCTTCCACCACCGACTTCTTCGATAGCGCAAGAGAAACCGCCTCGATGGCAACAAGGGGGAGCTTGGAGATGTTGGAGATGGTTTCGTGCTTTACTTTGCCATTGACTCTAAAGCTGCGCCGCACCAGATAGCTGCAGTACTCCTTCTCTCCTCGTCTGCTCACGATCTTTGATACATGCATTGCGACATCTTCATTGGCCATAAGGATATGTTAGTACAACGATAAGGACATGTCAAGTCATATTACTGGCTACATCCTGTGGTAAAAATACACCATTAATGCTGACAGTGGGCGAAATTGGGGGTTTTTGGAAGGGGAAGTTCAGACTAGCAAGACAAACAGCTGCACATCTCTTTATTTCAGTACTGGCCTATCACCTCTATACCGCAATTTCTGTAACACTATCTCACCAAGGTGACACTAGATCAGTGTCAGTATCTTCTCAGAAGTCACAACCCATAGCCGTCTAACAGTCATGCTTCGTGACGACCAAAACCAGGTTCATCATCTTCGCATTTCCTTCAACCCAGATCCAACCCAACGTGAGATCTACTCACCGTTGGGGATAAAGGATCCCCTTAGTCGGAACAAGAAAGTAGTTGCTCAACTGTAGTGCCCGAATTCAGATGCCATTATGGCCAAGACGTAGGGATCCATGGGTGGGGTGTCGAAAGTTGGGCTAGTTACTGAGCTTCATCTCGGATTCCGACTTTCCCTCTGTGCGAAGTTGAAACGATGTTTCATTTGCTCCATGATATTACTACGCTTCAGCTTTTAACTTAGCCTCCAACATGTGGGCCACGTCTATGGCGGCCATTTATCTCCGTGCGCGCCTGGCCAGATGACACCTAGGCAATTTACCTAGACCGTCTTAAAACCGTTCAACGCAGCTTCACATTCTGTAATAAAGTAGACGAAAGCATTAGCATAATGATGGTTCTAGAAGCCGTCATCCGGTTGACGATCGCATACGCAAACTGATCGCCCGCGAGATCGTCAAATATCGAGCAAAAAAGAAAGCACACGCCCTATCCGGAAAAGAGTTTCATCGCTAGTCAAGTCAAGTCGTGCGGTCAAGCGTTCTATAGATACGGACTTTACATCTTGACATTTTGCATAAATCACTTCGTTAAGCCCTGTGCTAAGCGGGTCAAGCTCAATATGCGAAGGTAGTCCCGGTATGTAGTGGTTGTAGGTATCACGATTACCACACCCGCGCGACTCTCGTTTAGTGCATCCGCAGAGATCACGACTGCCGGACGGTACCCGGACTGCTCCCGCCCAACCGGATCCCCAAAGTCGATCAACTAGATCTCACCTCGACGAATAGTCACTCCGAATCGTCGCCTAACGAGACGCTTTCGTGGCGCCGCTCATCTTGGATTTCAGCCCAAGCTTCGGCATCTTCTTGAAGCTGTGAAAATCGAGAGGAAAGTTGCGTAAAGAAAATCCGTCGCTCCAAAGCGTCAGCGACTTCCTCGAGTAGCACGATCATGAGCCGACCAGTGGCGGCCGCCATGCGTGCAAATCGATCTCTCGTTTGATCGCTCACTCTGATCGTAGTACTCACATTCACAGTATTCAGATTCGTAGACTTAATCAACTTCCATTTCAAACTGCAAATCCTAGAAAACGGACACCTAATTACAAAGGAGTTGTATTTGCATGACCGTTACCACTAAGAATAAAGCAACTTCCGTTCAAATAAAAGCGATTCATGCTCAAGATAGTTCTTTATTCTAAAATAATCATTAGAGAATTTTTGCCCGAAGTTCTAGAAGCAGAACTGGATCAAACGCTTGGGCCTCAGGGAGTTAATGGAGGGTGAAAACCTTGATGGAAAAATAAGATGGGTACCTTGTTTGGTATCTAACTGAAATCTGAGTCCCTGTGTCCGTGTAGTTGCAACGCACCAACATGCGCACCCTTCGCAGTGGGCGGCAATAATGTCTGTTGCACAAAACCTTGGAATAACCCCAGCGTCACTGTGAAGTCGAATCAAACGCTCAGAATTGGATCAAGGCACGCGGTCAGGGCTAGAAACTGACAAATAAACGAGTTTGCACGAATGAGATCAAGACGGTCGCCAAGACGAGCCAGTGGCACCGGTGAACAGACCTCAGGCCTAGCGAACCCAGGGCAAGCGAAAGTGAAATCCGGAACTCTTGACGAGCGCATCGACTAAGTCATCCGCTAGCACTCTACCTATAGGAATTCCTAATTGGTTCACCACCACAACCGAGGATCGGCGCGACTCTCTAAGCGCCTCCACTGCATCCTTGACGAACGCGTCTGGCTCAAGAGTTATCGGAGGTAGTCCGCTTATCAACGAGGATACGTGACTACCGGGCTCCACAGTAGCTAAGTCGAACAATGAAATGTCATCAATGAGGATCCCGTTCGCATCAACAACTGCGACTGCGTCTATTTCTGTTACATGGCTATAACTTCCTCGCAGACGGGTTCGAACTTCCTCAATGGTCTCACTCGGCCTAGCAGTAATGAGTCGAGTGGTCATGAATCCCCCAACCATAGCTTCTGGATATCCGAGAAGCCGATTCAATTGGGCCGAAACCTCCTCGGGCATATGAGACAATATCTCATCAGCATCCGAGCGCGCCAAGTCTCTTAAAGCGTCCACAGCCTCATCTGGCTCCATCCGCGCCAGAATCTCCGCCGCTCGGTTTGGATCAGTATCGGCGAGAAAATCACCCACTTCTTCAGACTGCATCTCCTCAAATGCATCGGCAATCTGTTCAACGTCAATTTGACTGGTAAGTTCACCACGGGCAACGCTGTCGAGATCCTCAAGAATGTCGGCAAGCTCCCCCGGGCGAAGTTTCCGCAAGCCTTCATGGGGCATTTTTAAGCGTAATTCTGAATCTCTTCCTCCAAAAGGCTGCACCGTGGCCCAGTCGACGATCTTGCCTTTCGCCAGAACTTCAACTCCGTCCACGACTTGGTAACTTCTCTTTTTGCCCGAGACTGCGATCAAATGTAGCGCCCCGTATACAAAGCCCAGAAAAAGCTCTCTTGCGCGAAAAACTTCCAATCCGTCAATGTCAACAATCTGTCGCCCAACAACGTCTTTGATAAGGCAGAGTTCCCCCTGTCGGCGTTCCCATACACCCATCTGGTGATGGCAAATCGGCATTGCGTCCGCTTCAAACAGATTGGTTATTGCCCCAATTGGCGCAAATTTCGCGCCCTCAGGCGAATCTACCACTAGGCCAAGTACCACAGGATATTCTTGACCCCCATCCCACCTAACTACCACGTCACGAATCTTGCCGACAGCGACCCCAAACTCGTCTCGCATTGTCAACTCGGTTAGTTTACTGACAGGCGTAAAATACGCAGTATGGCCATCTGAAGCATGTCCATCAGACATAATGAACTTCCCACTTTCGTAAATAACATGTATATTTCACATCGCCTCAATTCAAGGTGACGATATTTCAGCAATGAGACATCAGAAAAACTTCAGCGCAAAACGCATTTAACATGTGGATACAGACTTCGAATCGCTAAAGTTGCTTCCCTTTTAACTTACACCTTGCGCGTTAGTCAAAACCGTACAAACGCAGCAACACCGATCAATGTCCAGTAGCCAACTGTACGATTTTTACCACTACAAGGATTACCGCAATCAAAAGGTAAACGCGTAATACAGTAAGACCAATCTTGCGTATTAGTGTCGTAGCCTCGCGCGGGAGCGTGTCAAGCGACGGCGTACGCCAATTTAGCTTATAGTCGAGGAAGCTTTCCTTGGTCATCGAGCTAATGCGATCGGAAGGCATTTGCGGAGACTTTCCTCTGGTACCAGACACCACGAGACCCTGGTTTTCCAGGTTAGTGTCGCGCCGTAAAGTTCTTGAGGACCGAGTTGCTGAATTAACTAAAACTGCCACTCCACCTAAGACACCAATAAGAGCGCCTATTATTAGACCAAAGGCGATGCTCTTGCCGCTGAGATTCGGAAATAGAGTTGACAACGTTAGCGCCAATGAAAGTAGCACCAACACCCAAACGATTGCACCTGCTAAAACATTCTGAATAGTTGAATTAACCCACGGTCCTAATACCGCGCGATCATTGCACAGAAGAACCAAAAATACTGTCGCGGATGGCAAAAGTACACCAGCGAGGGCTTGAACGCCTTGAGTTATGAGACCAAGTGGGGCATTCGGTATTAGCACCACTCCCGCTGCGACTGCGAGCAAAGCTGCGTAAAAAATGTAAAATGCCGGCGCGCGTCTTGGACTCCAGTGCAGTGAGTGCCGAACCTTAAAGACATCACCTAAAGCGTAGGTTGTCGACAACGTAACCGCTGACGCGCCGATTAGTGATGCATCAAGCAGCACAATCGCAAATAGCCCACCGACGAGAGAGCCAGCATGTGCCTTCAACGATAGCGCGGTCGCCTGAGCGTTATGATAATTCCCAAATGCGCTTGTATGAGCCAATGCAAATGCCGCAGCGCCCATAATCGCAGCAGCGCCTACTTCGGTGATCACGATGCCGATCGCAGTATCTATGCGCTCGAAGCGAATCCAGCGTGGGGTAATACGCTTATCAACCACGTTAGATTGCTGAAAAAACAGCTGCCAAGGTGCCACGGTTGTCCCGACAATCGAAATAATAAGAAGCAGCAGCGGTGCGCTGACGCCGCCGGGCAAGTTAGGAACAAAACTATTGGTTACTACAGCACCCCAATGAGGGTGCGACAACAATGCCATTGGAATCACAGCTAAATTCAACGCGATCAGACCGTACATCCACCGCTCCCAGCGACGAAAACTGCCGCCTGATGCAAACAAAAAAAGCAATACAGCAGCTACCGGAATACTAATAATTGTTGGAACACCGAAATACCCGAATGCTTGATCGACTCCTATGAACTCAGTGACAATGGTCAATGCGTTTAAAATGAAGAGGTCTATTACGCTAAAGGCACCCCAAAACTTCCCAAACCTGCTGAATATCAGTCGACCATGACCGACCCCGGCGACCGCGCCCAGACGTACTACCATTTCCTGGTTGACATACAACACCGGCACCAGCAAAAGCAACGTCCAAAGTAGATGCGGCCCATAAGTTTGGCCAGCCTGAGCATACGTCGCAACTCCACCTGCGTCATTATCGCCAACCATCACCACCAGGCCAGGACCCATAATGGCCATAAGTGTTAAAAGACGTCGCCATCCTTTGCGTTTCGAGCGAACTTCTCCGGCTTTAATCGTGCCTAGAGCTCCGATAATATCCTCGACATGAGCACTGTCTACTGTAGTGCTCGAAATGGACATGACCTCACCGGACTCCACAAATGGACCAGGTGGAGAGAACTTCTTACTTCCAAAGTTCACAGTATTTTCTCCGTCTTCTAGGTAGTGTCGACTGACAACCTAGTGAGAACTCAAAGAAGAAGTTTGTATCAAATAGGGGTCAGCGCGCCACTGGATTTATTTTTTCAAGGCCCCAGATGGGGCTTATACACGCAGGTTTAATTAAGCTCATCCTCGATTAACCTTAGAGTTAGCAACTACCTTGCCAGCTCATCTTGATAATTCGTCTCGGGGAGTCAAAACCCGCCGAGCCCTTGGGAATTCTACAAGCGCGCGTCGCTTCTTCGGCCGAAATTCAATGTCTCTTTGTGGGTGGAAATAAAGTAGACAACTTGACGCCACAAATGTGAGGCAAAATTTAAATAAGCAGCTAGAGCTGCTTCAATACGACTTACCCTAGTACATTGATCATCGCCTAACACGTTGCTTATCATAATTTGTTATATAATCCGTCGGTGCTTAGCTAGGTTCATACAATCGCTAGAACAAGATCATCCCGTCTGCAATACGGGTGAGATTGCGGAAATTTTCGACCATGACTGACCACCATTAGAGGTACCGTATACCTCAAGGTTGCCGCCGTTATTTGTAATTGCCACACCTTGGCTCAAACTACTAAACGCTATCGTTTCCACTACGCCTAACAATCCTGACATGGCAACTGCAGGGGTAAAAGCTTGAGTGCTCGCGTGAAACCAGGCAAGTGTAGAGGGCTGTCCTAGCGTGTTATTTACCACCGCTATATCGCCTTGATTATCCCCACCCACTACTGGCGGATTTAACGTTGCCAACGGCGCCGTCGTCGTATTAGGCGTGACAACGACAGTTTGAAAAGTTTGGCCGACAGTATAAGAAACTGAAAACTCAAACGAATGACTGGCAAATGTCTTGGGAACGAAGCTCGCTATGACCTGATGGGATCCTTGAATCTTAACGTTTTTGATTGGCGTCCATGAAAGGCCACCGTTATCAGTAGTATATGCTCCAACTAGTATGCCCCTAGATACCAAAGGCCCAAGAAGCGCGACCCCATTTTGGGTCGCTGCTTTATCAAAGCCAATGGACGAAGATTGCCCAAGGTTTATACTCGCTTTTCTCGTAGCTTCTGTTTTCCAGACTGCCCCTAAATTAGAAGTTCGAAGTATTTGAACGCGATCTCGACTACCTTTTAGTGCATACAAGCCAGAATCAGTTATCGAAATTGCTTGAGGCGACTCTACGAGGGACCCCGGCAAAAACACAGGCGGTTTGAGTCCCTGCGTCCCAAATTCAATGATTGTTGAGTTACGTTGCTCGGCGTAGGCGAAAAATCCGACCGCCATTTCGCCTGCGCTCGATTCACTTATGGCAATGCCATGGCGGGGCGATACCCCCGTTGGAGTTTTCAACACCCAGTGTTTGCCATTGTCACCCGAATAATACGAAACCCAGTAAGGATCCACATAAACAACTGCCCAATAACCTTTAGTACCAAAGAAACTCGACCATAAAGGCAGCTCACCAAAGGTCGCCTGCGAGGCCTGGGTAGTCGTAGTTACCGACGCAGAAGTTGCGGTTTGGCAACTCGTAAGAAACGCTAATCCAAGCAAAAGGATAAGTTTGAAATTGTGTTTCATCATATATATTCTGAGCAACTTTTTTCTAAAACCGTACAAATCTTTGCTACCCATTACCAAGAGCAAGCTTTGTGGTCGATGCGATAAGATTGGAATATGAGACTCCAAGGCGACCTGTGGATACACCCGTATCTGCACTACGTGCCATCTCTGTGCCGGCTCTGTTTATGAAGTAAATAACCTGCGGATGCGATATTCTACCAACGGGATTTATGCTTGGCGTTACCGCATAATCTTGCCAAATAAGTGAAAGATCTGAAAGCGACCCTGTCAAGAAGTACCAGTTTTTGACGCGATTCAAGCCGTGTTCAGCGTCGAATTGTTGCACTGACGAAATCGTGTCGATTGCCGGGTTTATATCGATCGCGATCATGATGACATTTTTTGATAAAGTGCCAAGGTGTGAAACGCCCTGGGTAATTTCATCACTAATCACCGGGCCTTGTGCATAATCAACTGGATCTATGAAGGTCAAAATCACGGTGTGACCCAAAAACTGAGAAAGAGATACTGTGTGACCCGATTGATCGGTAAGAATAAAATCGAGTGCTGTTTGGTCAAGCGAAGTGAGTCCGCCTCCATCATTGACCGCGGAATAAATCGCTGACTCTCTAGCTGCGTTTGGTAGCGAGACCAGAAGTGGTAAAATTACAACCAACATCGCCGCTACAGCTACACAAATGCCCAATGCTTGTGGATGACCAGGATATAGTGTCGACCGCGTAAATCTACTAGAAGTTTTTGCCGGCACAATTAACAATGCGATGGTCAATATGATCAAAGGAAGTGTTGAATTCGAACCAATGCCAGATAGCACGGTAAAACCAAAGCCAGTACCGATCCACCAGAAAGCTATCAATATAATTATTGAAGCGTAAATGTATCCTTTGGACTCGGCAAAGAAAAAAATCCCCATGCCGATCAGTAACATGAGGGCTACAAATACCGCGTTCCAGAGTGCGGGATGCGATGCTGTAGCTTGTGATATAAACGATGCGGGCGACGCTATAAAGCTTGGCCGGGGCAAGCTATTTATCTTTTGAAATAGGTCGGTCAGATTGCTGCCACTCCAAAAACCCTCAAATGGCGCGACCTGCAGCAACGCCATCAATATCCAAAATCCCCCAATGGCACGCCGAGATCTGTGACGGAATTTTTCTGAAATCGTCACAGGGTCGGCAATGAGCAATAAGCCTCCAGCGATAATGTAGTAAAAGGCCGCTCCCGGTGCGCCGAGTATGAACGAATTCCCTGCGCTAAGAATCATGCCGACACCTTCGCCAAAGATCCAAATAACGATTCCCCAGATTATAGAAGAATAGGCAGCGATAATTCTGATCTGGCGTCTAGAACCAAGTAAGTAAAGTGCGCCAATAGACCCCTGAGCCCAGATCAAAGCTGCATTGCTAGCAACAGGATCGTACTGCCATATATCTAGTGCGCCTCGCAGCAACCAAGCCACGAAAGACGGTTCTTGTACCACTTGCGGTTGAATGACCGATTTGATCATATCGTTCGGCATATGCGGATTTATCTGTAGGAGCGCATCTATTATCCAAAGAATTCCAAACCCTATTCGTATCACTGTTAGAGTCAATGATTCCGTTGGCGCATCTTCAATAGGTGGGAAAAGCGTTCTTCGCCACGAATTTAACGAAACTGTCCTTCCAAAGACGGTTACACCGTTTGTTGAAAATAATCTTGAACGCCAGACCAAGAAAAACACAACAAAACCTATAGCGAATACAACCAACGCTTGAATACTAAGTAAGCGATATAACTCACTTGAAGCATCAGAAGGTATCGCCGCACCAGGCAGTTGCATTATTGGCGTTCTCCAGCCAAGCGAACATTTAGGCGCTGAAATCTAGAATTCGTACGCATCGTAGGACAAGTGTAACTTGACTCAAGACTAAATTGGCACCACACTCCCCTAGCGTGCAAAAAAGTGCTCGACTACCAGCTAAAAATTCGCATTATGCCACGATGCCCAGCCGCCATAATTTTCAGCGAGGCGATTTGCCGCATCTGGACCATTGGAACCACGGTAGTAGATTTGACACTCTGGCGGATCCGATATGATAGGGTCGACAATTCTCCAAGCTTCAATAACGGCGTCTTGTCGCGCAAATCGAGACAGATCACCGCGCATGGCGTCATTTAGAAGTATCTCATAAGCTTCAGAATTGCTTGCAGAAATTTCTGGATCGGCGACTTCTAGGTCAACTGGAATTGGAACTAAGTCGCTTCCCGGCTGTTTCACATGTAACCGAAGTGTGATTCGCTCACTTGGCTTGAGTTCAAATCTAAGCTCGTTAGGTAGCATTGACTGCGGCGACGATTGCCCAAATAGTCTTGAGGGAGGCTCTTTAAAGCGAATCACCGCCTCGGTTGTCGTTCGATTTAAATTTTTACCAGTGCGTATCAAAAATGGCACGCCCGCCCAGCGCCAGTTATCGATCTCGGTTTTTAGAGCAACGAAGGTCTCGGTGGTTGACCGTGGATCAACTCCAATTTCAGAGCGATAACCTTCGAATTGGCCTCGTACGAAGTCGTTAATATCTGGCGTGCGCATGGCTTTTAGAACCTTGAGTTTTTCATCTCTTAATGCGTCAGGATCGGCCGACGCAGGGGGCTCAAGCGCCAGCAGTGACACTAGCTGAAGCAAATGGTTCTGCACCACATCCCTTGTCGCTCCAATTCGATCATAAAAGCTGCCTCGACCTTCGATTCCAAACGACTCCGCCATCGTAATCTGCACACTAGAAATGAAATTGCGGTTCCAAATTGGTTCGAGAATTGAGTTTGCAAATCTAAACACCAAGAGGTTCTGCACGGGCTCCTTGCCTAAGAAATGATCGATTCTATATATCGACTCTTCGGCAAAATACCGATGTAAATGCGCATTAAGCGCAATTGCCGATTCTGTGCTACGGCCAAAAGGTTTTTCAATAATTAGTCTCGCGGATCTGTTCATTCCTCGAGCGGCAACACCGTCTACTACGGTCTCAAACATATCCGGAGGAACGGCAAGGTAGAAAATCGGACGATGAGTTTTACCGAGTTTTTCCTCAATGCTCTCATAAGTCGATTGATCGAGATAATTTCCGCTAACATAGCACAAAGTTTCGCAAAGCTCGTCGACGATGCTCGACTCGATTTCTTCACCAGCGAGTTTAATTGAACTGATTGCATACTCACGAAATTGCTCATCGTCCCATTCAGTGGCTGCAACTCCAATTACCTTGCTTGGTAAAAGTCCGTTACGCGCCAAACGATAACATGCCGGCAGCAATTTTTTTTGAGCCAAGTCTCCAGATGCACCAAACAATACCAAGGCATCCGACTTTGGTTTTTTCCTATACGTCATCAACTGAACAACCACCATCTCAAAAAGATCAAACCTATATATTTATCTATCGAAACGAAATATTGGTTATGTAACGAAACTTAACCGGCCCCTAAATAGACAACCTAAATCGTTTCTGCCTTGAGGCACTTGAGTAATTAATCAAACGAAACTTCAGTCGTTGGTTTCTTCGCAAATAAATTCAATTTCGGCCAAAAGTCGTACACTACCTAAAACCGTCTTATCTGCTAACATCGTTGCGCCGCCTGCGCTACAGGTCGTCGCACCAACCCTGTCCAAATGCCCTGTTACTTCTAATATAGTTTTAGTGCAATCGCACCAACGCAGCGCGTGTTCTCGCATCTTTTTACGTCTAAGACAACCTCTCTCGCAATTTTCATTGACAAAACGCAAAGTGCCACTCAAATCTCAAACGCGAACCAGGCAGTTTCGGCCCAATTACATTTATAAGCAACAGTCTAACACTGGTACAATAAATGGTCAAAAATGACGTTGGTGGCAGGAGGTTAATATCTGGCAACACCTATACCTTTGTTTTAAAATCCCTAAAAACGTGAGATGAATTTTCCGATTAAAAACCATCCATGGAATTAGATCGAATTGTTGATAACGCAATATTACTAAAAAGGCTCTATAGTCAATGGCGATGACACTAATCGAAAAAGAAAGCCCGTTGGGCAAGTTGCTATGTTCGTTTGAGAAATTACTGTATTTATCAGTGGGTCTCACGCTTATTGCGGTGACAGTACTTGCAATCATTCAAACCGTAGGCGACATTACAAAAATGTCCTTGGGCACCATGGAACCTACGAAGCTTGCTTACGTGCTAAACGACGTACTGTTTACCATTATTATCCTCGAATTATTTAGTACTGTCATTACACATGCACTGAGCGGAGGATTCCAACTTAAAGCATTCTTAATAATCGGTATCATTTCTTCGGTACGACGAATACTGGTCTATGGAGCCCAATTTTCCACCTCCGTGCATCTGAGCTCGTCTCAATTCAGACAAGGCATTGTAGAACTGAGCGTAGATACCGGTGTGGTATTTATCCTGTCAATTGCTCTTTATATAAATCGGCTAAATACCAACAAGAAAACCTCAAAATAACCTTGCGCTATCCGTTTCCTGGCACAGCATCAAAGTCAATCGCCCTCGTTATCTCCTAGATTTGAAGTCGCACAAGCCCTGTATGGGTCCTTGAAACCCTTTAACAACTAGCAAATGATTTTAATAATCGTCAGACGTCATGCACTAATCACCGACCCGACTTTAAATCCAGCTTAGGTCCGATCGTCAAATGTAGTAATTAGATTTCTCGCCGCTCTGGCTTCATCTACTCTTGACACGGGAGTCTTTGATGGACCTCGTTTGACCAAATCAGCACCGTCGCCTTCGCTTACGTTTTTGGAAATCGATATTATAGAATCAGCTAACGCATCTAGAGTTTGAAGTGATTCGGTTTCGGTTGGCTCAATCATAAGCGCCTCATCGACAATCAATGGGAAGTTCACAGTAGGCGAGTGAAACCCTTCATCAAGGAGAGCCTTGGCAACGTCAATTGCCCGAATACCTGTTTCTCGCTTTAACCGTGATGCGCTTACCACGAACTCATGCATGCATGGCGCATCGTATGCGGGTGGAAAATAATCCGCTATCTTCTTCAGGAGATAATTAGCATTCAATACTGCCAACTTGGACATCTCGGTCAGACCAGTGTTCCCGAGCGACTTCATATATGCCAGCGCTCGCGCAAGCACCATTGTGTTACCGTAAAATGAATGCACCCTACCTATTGAATGTTTTGGATGCACCCATGTGAACTGCTCACCAACACGCATTGGATACGGACCTGGCAAGAAATCAAACAATCGAGCCACGACCGCGACTGGTCCCGAACCGGGTCCTCCACCTCCATGTGGGGTGGCAAAGGTTTTGTGCAAGTTGGAGTGAACGATATCGAATCCCATGTCTCCAGGACGAGCTACTCCAACTATGGCGTTTAAATTCGCACCGTCGTAATATAGCAGGCCGTCAACATCATGGATCAAGCTGGCAATTTTTTGAATTTCGGCCTCAAAAAGGCCTACAGTATTAGGGTTGGTTAGCATTATGCCAGCAACATCGTCATCTACAAGATTAGCGAGGGCATCGCTATCCACTTGTCCTTTTACATTTGACGGCACAGTCACTGCTTTGTAGCCCGCTAAAGTGACCGACGCTGGATTAGTGCCGTGGGCAGAATCGGGAATCAATATCTTAGTCTTATGATTCCCTTTCTTCTCATGGTAGGCTCGCATAATCAGAAGACCTGTCAACTCCCCTTGCGCTCCAGCTGCTGGCGTTAGGGTCGCATAATCCATACCGGTCATTTCGGTAATATATTGCTCAAGATCCACGCATAACTCAAGCCATCCTTGAACAAATTGGGCCGGG
>JAJYGT010000173.1 GCA_021785005.1 Actinomycetes bacterium | reverse complement strand
TAATAAAGCGCAGCACGCCGTGAGGCCCCGTATGGGGACAAAGGAACCATCGGAAATGATTCATCGATTGGCAATTTCGAACTCGGAGGATTTCCATACACAGCAGCACTGGCCGTAAAGACTACTTTTGCGCTACCAGCTTTCAATGCTGCGTCAAGTACTCTAACCGTGCCCACAAGGTTCACAGTTAGATCCTCGTAGGGATCCTCGATAGATGCCAATACGTCTGTTTTTGAAGCTAAATGAAAAATTACGGACGGCTTACGCCTCTTGGTTAATTCCACCAGCGATTCAGACCGTACATCCATCTGGTGAAAAGATAACATTCCGAGTCCGCGGTGGCGTGCCGAAGCTAAATTGGCTAAGCGTCCAGTGGAGAGGTCGTCCACGACATCAACTGCGATACCCCGAAGAATTAACGCGTCCACCAAGTGCGAACCAATAAACCCGGCCCCACCAGTTACAAGTACGCGTTCCATTCAGCTCGGAATCTTCTGGCCGCTCAGTCTAACTCCCGAATCAAGCTCACACCCTAGAGCTACGACCGACAAATCTTCCACGACAGTCTCTGCTGGTATCTTTGCCAGGTTACCCACAATGGAGTCGTGCACATAAGAATGGTGTGACACAGTAGCACCTTCCATCACTATCGAGTTGACGACGCTCGCGCCCGTTTCTACAAGCACGCCCGGTCCGATAATAGACGATGTAATGAGAGCACCAGTCATAATTTTCGCACTAAATGATATAAGTGACCCATCGATAAGATGATACCCGGTTGGCATAGAACCGATCAAACTTCGTTCGGCAACGCTAAGTTGTTCAGACGACGCCTTGGTAAGTAAAGCTAGAAACTCTCTGCTTGCATTATAAAACGTGTCAATTGTGCCAGCATCGACCCAACTACCCTCGAACTCGTATGCGTAAAGTTTTCCTTGCTCTACAAGATGAGGAAACACCACTTTCTCGATCGAAACGCGTTCGCCTGAAAAAACACCATCAAGTGCCTCCATATCTAAAACATAGATACCCGCGTTTATGTGGTTCGTTGGGGCTGTGTCTCTTGGTGGCTTTTCAATAAAAGCTGTGACTCTACCATCTTGTGTCGTTGGCACAACACCAAATGCAGAAGGATCCTCCACAGGATACAACGCAATGGTAGCTGAACCGGGGTTTCTTTGGTGGAAGTCAATTAGCAATCCAAGATCAAAGTCGCACAGAACATCACCATTTACAACCAAGAAAGTTTCATCTATTTCGCCAAAATCACTAGCGAACCGAATCGCACCACCCGTATCTAACGGTTCTGGTTCTACTGCATACACCAATTCGATTCCAGCGATTCGATTGCCAGGAAATGCCTCCATAAAGACGTCTGGCCGATATCCCATCGACAATATGACTCTGTCTACCCCAAAAGTACCGAGACGCTCAACAACTCTCTCTAACATTGTGACGCCAGCAACGCATAACATCTGCTTCGGGATTTCATGCGTCAAAGGTCGCAAGCGGGTTCCCATTCCGCCCACGAGTACAACTGCTTGCATGATTCCTCCTAATTCGCGAAAGTTAATTTTGCGTTGGCACAACGCCGACTAACCCCAGCCTACAGATTTTTTATGACACGATTCTTGTTTCTGTCTCACATTAATGAAATAGCAACGTTAGGTTGTCAGCAATTCTAGACTGAAATTGTCATGTTATCCAGTCTTTGACGTAGTTGTTGTCAATTGTGGCACAGTCGCAGTTGGTGCCAATGTCGTAGTGGTTGCCAAAGACTGAGTCAACGGCAGATTAATCAAAGCCTTAGCTGATTGTGGTTTTGGCAAAGATGATCCAGAAGCCACTAGGCCCACCGTGATCAATTCCTGGTCAACAAAATTCAAGTTTGCAAATGGTTGAGTAACGATTACCCCCTTTGCTAAAAGCGAGCTCCAAGTTTCAAGCTCGAGTTTCGCAGGCTTGCCATTGCATGTTGCGCTAGCCAATAACGGGCTGTGCCCAGGATAGGTAATCTTGGTGCTTGAAAAATATAAACCTGGATAATTCAAGGCAAAACGACCCAAATTTGCATTCGAGCCCTCATCTAGCTTCGATTTTGGAGAAATTGTAATTAGTCCATTGCCGGTCGTATAAAACGATAATCCCGACGTTGATTTTTGGGCTGGGAGGTTCGGTAGAAATGTATTACAGTCATACACACCAAGAGCCACGTGCCATGTCTGTCCCACGTGTGGCGATGCAGCTGCCGAGCCTGTCGGATTCAAACGCTCATATCGTGAATAACCAACGACAAAAACACCGATAATTACTATCAGAGCTAACGATGTATAAAATCCGATCGGTACTTCCCCCCGCCGAGTTCGACTTCCACCAGTTGCCGCCGCGCGAGCAACCCTTTTACCAATAGATCCCTTAGCCATAAAACTTGCTATTGCTCCTGAAAAGACTTTTAACCATAACTACTCTACTCGCAGCGCGCAAATTGCGTCATTATGCGATTGTTTTTGTAATGAGTTTCTAAATCACCTCGAGCCAATGCGAAGGCTTTTAACCCAAATCTTGCTCGAAGTTAGTAAAAAACGCATCGCAATCCCGACCGCGACCAAGGGCAACAGTACTTGTCGTATACCAGTTAGGTTCTTGCGGGAGTACCTCCACAGTGAACGGTGATGCGCTTTCGCTGCAAAGTAGGGGCGAGATCTCGAGGAGGTTCCTTGATGGTGCTCAACCTTCGAACTAGCTAGAAATCCCACCTTATAAGATGCTTGTATCACTCTTTGACACAGATCGACATCTTCGAGGTACATAAAGTAACCCTCGTCAAATCCTCCTAGGCGCTGAAATAGTTCACGCGTCATAATGAAAAAAGCTCCAGAAATCCACATCGCCTTATTGGGCACTTCAGAATCGACCGAACGATAATACCTGCTTATTCGATTGTTGGGGAAAATAACGCCAAGTGTCGCGTGTACCCCAGACACCCATAAGGACGGGAATCTACGAGGCGAAGGATACCTATTACAGTACTCATCAACAATTTGAGGACCAAGGATGCCAACATCTCGATGTTTAGATAAAAACTCGATCAATAACTTTAGGGCATCTGGCGCTGCAATACAATCAGAATTACAAATTGCCACAAATTCGCCTAGCGCGCTTGTCGCTCCGAAGTTCGCGGCGCGCCCGTATCCAAGATTCGATCCAGTTTGCAAAAACTTCACCCTATGACCAGCAGATGGTGCGATCGTCTGCTGACAATGATTGATCGAATCATCGGACGAATCATTGTCCACGACAATTACCTCGCGAGATCCACAAACAAGTAAAGACTCAACCGCACTGGTAAGAATCGACCCTGCGTTGTAGTTGACAACTATGGCCGACACATCAAGTAAATCATCTGGTGAATTCATCTAGTTCTCCGTCCCCAGATGGTTCTATAAAGGGGATTTGGACAGCTCAGCGCACAGCGATTCTACCGAGGTTCGCCAATCTGGCATGGTGGGGTATCCACTCAGACGTAGCGCTGCATTGTCGAGTACCGAATAACCCGGTCTCGGTGCCTTACGTGAAGCATCGAGCTCGAATGACCGGATGGGCAAGACACGTGCGGGGTCGTGTCCTGTAACTTCAAAGACAAAACGAGTCAATTCGTACCAAGACACCGAACCCGAATTGGACACATGAAATGTCCCAGACTCGTCGTTTTCCATCAACTGAATTAAAACTGTCACTAAATCTGAAACCACAGTTGGACTTCCCAACTGGTCATTCACAAATTTCACTTCACCTGAGCCGTTAGCAAGTCTAAGGATAGTTTTTAGGATATTTTTTCCATAGACTCCCATAACCCAAGACGTTCGAACAATGATGTCGCAAGATTCAAGCTCTTGCTCGCCAGCTAACTTTGAAGCGCCATAAACGGAAATCGGGCCGGTGGGACTCCATTCGTTAATCGGTTTATTGGCCTTGCCGTCAAACACGTAGTCCGATGACAGGTAGATAACCTTGGCCGAAGCGGCTCGTGCCGCTTGCTTGACAAATCGAGTGCCGATTCCGTTCACAAGAAATGCACGATCGGTATCATCTTCGCACAGATCTACGTTAGTCATAGCACCACAATGAAAAATAACCGAAGGTGAAAAATCCTTTACGCAATCAAACACGCTTTGGCGCACGGTAAAGTCAAGGCTTTCCCTCGAAGTTGCCAAAACCGCAGTGACATATTCTAAGTTTTGTAGCGCAGTTGTCAGTTCAGTTCCGACCTGACCTCTAGCGCCTGTAACCAAGACTCTCATGAATACCTCGCAAAGTCACTATAAAAATCGGTTACACATAAAACAGGCCGTCGGTAACATTCTCTATGCGGCATTAGGCGTGCCAGGATGTCCCTTCAACTACAGGTGCCCTCTTTTTCAAAGGTTCCCACCAAGTTCGATTTTCGGCGTACCACAGTATCGCATCCTTGACGCCGCTTGCGAAATCGATTTCGGGCGTCCAACCTAATTCATCGTGAATTTTGGTGGAGTTTAACAAGTATCTCCGGTCATGACTAGGGCGGTCGGGGACAATCACTTTTAACGAATCATCTTTACCCAAAGTGCTAATCACCAAGTCTGCAATATCAAGAATGCTCTTTTCAACCCCCGTGCCAACGTGATACGTCTCTCCGTCGCGACCCTTGCGTAATACCAAGTCGATAGCCTTGCAATGATCTAAGGCATGAATCCATTCACGTCTATTTTGCGTGGACGCATACAGTGGCAAAGGTATATCATCAAGAGCGTTTGTCGTAAATAGCGGAATTACTTTTTCGGGAAATTGATAGCGACCATAATTGTTAGCACAATTGGTAACAGATATAGGCAAACCATACGTTAGGTGATACGAACGAACTGCGTGATCGCCACCGGCTTTGGATGCGTTGTAAGGGGTTCGAGGTAAATAAGGCGACGTTTCGTCAAAAGGCGTCTCAGTCTCGAGATCCATATCTCCATATACTTCGCAGGTAGAGACGTGGTGGAAGCGATCAATCTTGACCCTTCTCGCCGCATCTAATAGACCCTGGGTTCCGATAACATTAGTAGAAAAAAATCTACCTGGGTCCAAGATCGCTAATGAATTATGTGACTCGGCGGCAAAGTTGACAATGATGTTAATTTCATAGTGTTTGAGCGTCTCATACACTAGGTCAGAGTTACCAATGTCCCCCTTGACAAAGGTATACTTACCGTCAAAATCTGCGAGCGACGTCAAACTTCCTGCATAAGTCAGTAAATCGTAAACCACTACATGATCATTAGGATAGGTTTCTAACCAATATCGTACGAAATTAGAACCGATAAATCCCGCGCCACCGGTCACCAAAATATTCACTTAAATCTCTCACTTTCTGTTCATAAAATACTCGGCAGGCACTGGACTGGCCTCAAGTGGACCAAAGAATGTTATCTCAAATAAGTTCAATGATGGAATGATCGCCCACCACTAGTCGCGTAGCCCGTGGAAGAATTTGACGTTTTCGAATTGTAACGGACTTGCCCAAAACGGAACCTTCAAGCCGACTCACGCCTTCAATCGTCGATCCTTGTAAAACTATACAATTTTCGAGTTCAGTTGAAATAAGCTCACATCCCGCACCAATTGAGGTAAACGGTCCTACAAAGGTGTCAACCAACTTAGTTCCGGCACCGATTATTGCTGGTCCTCTCACTCTTGATCGAATAAGTCGGACGCCGTCTTCTACGACCACACGTCCGTCTATTATCGAATCCTCATCGCAAGTGCCGGCCATCTTCGGGACCAAATCCTCCAACACAAGACGATTGCCTTCTAAAAGTGCTTCGGGTTGTCCGAGATCCTTCCAATAACCAGAGATCTGCTGGCTTCCGATTTTCTTTCCATTGTCAATCATCCATTGAATGGCATCGGTAATTTCAAGTTCACCTCGCGATGAAGGTTTTATGGCAGCAACGGCCTCGTGAATAGTCTTGTCAAAAAAATAGACACCGACCAATGCAAGATCACTTGGGGGGTTCTTTGGTTTTTCCACCAGACGAATCACTTGTTTGTCTGAATCGAGTTCCGCTACGCCAAATCGATGTGGATCCGCTACCTTAGCCAACAAAATTTCGGCAACGACATCGGGTCGACGTGCCCGGAACTGATTAGCAAACTCTGTTATGCCATCTTTGATTAGGTTGTCACCTAAAAACATAACGAAGTCGCTCTCTTGAAGAAATTCTCTCGCAATTGCAACGCAGTGCGCGAGACCAAGTGGTTCGTCTTGCCCTATATAGGTCACATCAAGTCCAAAAGCAGAGCCGTCGCCAATTGCCGACATAACTTCATTTCGGGTCTCCCCAACAATTATGCCAACCTCTACTACGCCTGCTTCGCGCAGCGATTCAAGTCCATAAAACAAAATTGGCTTATTCGCGAGTGGCACAAGCTGTTTAGCCGACGTATGGGTTATGGGGCGTAATCGGGTTCCGGTTCCGCCAGCTAATACGAGACCCTTTAGTTTTGACATACGAATCTAGATCATAGCTAGGGTACCGGAAGGCCAAGGCTGCGTGCAATCACAATTCGCTGAATTTCCGACGAGCCTTCTCCAATTTCAAGAATCTTCGCGTCTCGATAATGGCGAACGACTGTAGTACCCTCGATAAAACCCATTCCGCCAAAAATCTGAGTTGCAGTTCTGGTCGCATCTACCGCGTATTGAGTTGCCATTAGTTTCGCAATGGCTGCCGCTTGAGTGTAATTTTGCCCGTTGTCTTTTTTCCAAGCTGCTTTATACGTCAACAAGCGAGCAGCTTCGACGTTAGCGGCCATATCCGACAAAGCAAAAGCTATGGCCTGGTTTCTTCCGATGGGACCACCAAAGGCAATTCGCGACTTTGCGTAGCTCGTAGCTTCATCCAAGCATCCTTGAGCAAGCCCAACAGCGAGCGCAGCAATCGCAATTCGTCCGTTGTCAAGCACTGACAGAAAATGCGACAGACCATGTCCCATTTCTCCCAACACGCCTTCGGGACCTATCTTTACATCGTCTAGATACAATGGGTGGGTGTCAGAAGCATGCCATCCCATTTTCCTATAGGCTTGCCCAACGGTCAGTCCAGGCGTGCCTCTCGGAACCAAAAACGCACTAAATCCATCCTTCACCCGCGCTGCAACCGTTGTAACTGTTGTAATTGATGTGCCGCTGTTGGTTATGAAAGCTTTCGAGCCATTTAGAGACCAGGTGTTTGAGCTTGGATCAAAAGTTGCTGACGTTTTGAGTGCGCTAGCATCTGAACCTGCGTCTGGTTCAGTTAGACCAAATGCACCGAGAGATCTTCCCGCGCACATATCGGGTAGATACTTCTGTTTTTGTTCATCGGTACCGAATAAATATATAGGCGTAGCTCCAAGACCTACTGCCGCCGAAAGTGTTATTGCTATTGAACTGTCAAAACGCGCTAGTTCTTCTATTGCGATACATAGAGTCGTAAAATCAAGGTTAAGTCCGCCGTAAGACTCGGGAAAAATAATTCCGAAGGCGCCCATCTCTCCCAGTTCAAGAACAGTTTCAAGTGGAAACTGTTCTGTCTCATCCCAAAGTGGGGCAAATGGAGCAATTCTTGCTTTCGCAAATGCATGTATCAAATTTTTGAACTCAATTTGCTGCTCGGAAAATTCAAATTCCATCGACTAACCGCCCTGTTCCACTCACGCCGCCGACTTGCGCAATGTCACCTTGAAAGCGACCTAGTCGGTGAACATACCAATCATTCTTTTAGAATCATCAGACCAATTACAACCTTGCCACCAAGGCTGACTTAATAGCCATAAAGGTGGTAAACCTCGCCAGCGGCAAAAGTTCGTATACCATTTTCGGTATTTACCACTAAATGCCCCATTCCGGTGATGTCTGTTGCAATCCCACGAACGGCTTCATTATCATTTAGCTCTACACTAACAAACTGATTTATGGTAGAACAATAACTTTTATATCGCTCTAAAAAAAGCGCCATCGAAGACTCAATAGATGCTTGAAGTTCGAGGTAAAATTGTTGGAACCGAGCGATCAATTTCAGCAAAATATCATGTGCTTTATCATGTCCAACCCAGTACCCCAAATTGGCCCGAATTGAAGTAGCCGGGCGACCCAGCTCAATAAGTTCGTCCTCGCTTTGGTTTACGTTGATCCCAAGTCCAATGACAAAAAATCTATCATCGGGTTTATCGCCGATCTCACTCAGCATCCCCGCTAATTTGGCGGAACCAATCAATAGATCATTCGGCCATTTTATCCTTGCGTTAAGTCCCAGATCCACTAAGGTTTCAACTAGCGCAACTGACAAAGCGCACGGAACAGCAAAGTAATTTTCAATGCTAAAGGATGGTCGCACTAATATCGAAAATAAAATTGAGCTACCAGGTAAGTCTGTCCAGGTCCTACCTAGACGACCCCGTCCATTCGTTTGATGCTGAGTAGACAGACACGTACCTTCGCTAGCACCAACTTTCGCGAGTTCTACCAACATCCGATTGGTAGAATCAACTTGGTCATATTCGAGTAAAGTCCAACCGTGATCCAAGGTAACTTCGTTCAAACAATCCATACATGGAAACTACACCATAAAATAAATGCGTCAGTGCAAAGAAAGGATCACGGTGTTCAAGAAGATACTTGTCGCCAATCGGGGAGAAATCGCGGTTAGGGTGATCCGCACAGCACGCGAAATGGGAATTTCGACAGTTGCGGTCTATTCAGACCTTGATCGGAACGCGCTACACGTGCGCCTAGCCGATGAAGCATTCTCGCTAGGTGGGACCACTGCCGCCGAAAGTTACCTAAATGTTGGAAAAATTCTAAACGCAATACGCTTGAGCGGTGCCGACGCAGTCCACCCTGGATACGGTTTTTATTCTGAAAATGCAGACTTCGCGCGAGCGATAGAAGAACTTGGGGTCACCTTTATCGGTCCACCACCTGGTGCAATTGAAATAATGGGTGACAAGATTTCGTCCCGAATTGCCGCAACTAAAGCAGGGGTCAACGGAGTGCCTGGAACCGTTGAAGTACTCAAATCCCCTCAAGAGGTAATTGATTTTGGGAATGAGCATGGATGGCCTGTAGCAATCAAAGCTGCATACGGTGGTGGAGGACGAGGTATGCGTGTCGTGGCAGACGCTCAGTCAGCGGTCGAGGCCCTGGAGTCTGCGCAACGTGAAGCTCTCAGCGCGTTTGGACGCGATGAAAGCTATTTAGAAAAATACCTCACCTGGCCACGCCATATTGAAATGCAAATTATCTGCGACGCCTACGGTAACTCAATCTGGCTCGGAGAACGAGACTGCTCCTGTCAGCGTCGTCATCAAAAGTTAATCGAGGAATCTCCGGCGCCAGGACTCAGTCAAGAAACCCGTAACGCGATGGGAGAAGCTGCGATTCGCGTGGCACGAGCATGCGGTTACCAAAATGCGGGCACAGTTGAGTTTTTATACCAGGATGGAGAATTTTACTTTCTTGAGATGAACACCCGGCTCCAAGTCGAACATCCCGTAACTGAAATGGTGACGCTTCTAGACCTGGTCGAACTCCAAATTAAGGTTGCTGCCAAAGAACCTTTGTCCTTTTCCCAAGCTGACGTTAAGACCTATGGACACGCCATCGAATGCAGAATCAATGCTGAAGATCCAAGCGAAGGGCGATTCATTCCGTCACCAGGGAAAATAACAAAATTTGCGACCCCAAGTGGATTTGGCACTCGATTGGACGCGGGTTACGTCGTAGGCGATGTGGTGTCCCAATATTACGATAATCTCGTTGCCAAATTAATCGTTTGGGGCAAAGACCGCGAAAGTGCACGAAAGAGAATGCTTAGAGCACTCGGTGAGACCGAAATCGCCGGAATCGCGACGACAATCCCAGCACAGCTGAAATTTTTAGCACATCCCGTTTTTATCGAAGCAGGACATTCGACGAGGTGGGTCGAAGAAGGTGCTGGCCTTGAAGATTTAATAATTAAAACAGAACTCAAAACCCAAGACTCCGATCAAGACGTTGTCTCTAGGTCATTACTTGCCGAGGTAAATGGGAAAAGAGTAGAAGTAAAGCTCTTAATTCCTTCCGATTTGGTCTCTAGCACGAATTCCGGCACTCAATCAACACCTTTTAAACGTGGCACCGCCAGCAAGCAAAGGTCCCAAACATTGGGCAGCTCAAGAGGTGGATCGGGGAAAATATCTGTTCCCATGCAGGGAACAATCGTCAAGATCCTTGTATCAGTGGGAGACAAAGTCGAACAAGGCAGCACCGTATGTATTCTCGAAGCTATGAAAATGGAAAATGCGATTTTGGCAGACAAATCGGGGGAAATAACTGAAGTGAGGGTTTCACCCGGTGATGCTGTGGGCACGGGCGATGTCATACTTGTCATATCATAAATGCTCGTGCATTTATGATATAGCTGTTGACTACATATTTTGAGTGTTCGCTAACGTATAAAAAGGATGCTCTTTTAATGACAAAGACCATTTAAGTGAAAGAGATTATTTCTCTTCGCTTTTTTCGGGTAATTGTCGTTGAAATTTGCATTAGGTTAACTTCACTCTAAACTGATGACACGTTTTACACCAGATTTGGAGACGAGATGACACTTTCGTTGGACGAAAAACTTTCAGCTCACTTAAATGAAATTAGCAAGGATCTTGTCGAGCTCTCGCATACGATTCACGCGAACCCTGAACTCGCATTCAACGAATACCTTGCGGCCAGATTGATCACACAAATCCTAGAAGAAGCTGGCTTTTTGGTTACCAGAAACGTGGCAGGCATGGAGACTGCATTTACTGCAACTATCGGCGAGGGCGATATTCACATCGCAGTCTGTGCAGAATATGATGCATTACCAGACATTGGACACGCGTGCGGGCATAACATTATCGCGGCCGCAGGCATTGGTGCTGCGCTTCTTCTTGCGCCAGTCGCAATGCAGCTGGGCATGCGGGTCAGTGTTTTCGGAACGCCTGCGGAAGAGGCTGGTGGCGGCAAAATCATAATGCTTGACGCTGGTCTATTCGAAGATGTAGATTTTGCGATGATGGTACATCCAGCTCCCGGCGAATTAGACCGCATGCCTTGTGTGGCAGCTCAGCATATAGAGGCGGAGTTTATTGGAAAAGAAGCTCACGCAGCTGCGTTTCCAGAACTGGGAATTAACGCCCTGGATGCTATGACAGTATCGCAGGTTGCGATTGGACTTATGCGACAATCTATGCGTAACGGCGAAATGATACATGGAATAGTCACACACGGCGGCGATGCGCCAAACATCATTCCCGCAAAAACTAACGCTAGATATATCGCCCGGGCTAATACTCTCAAGGAATTAAAGTCGTTTACGCCCCGCGTCAAGGCTTGCTTTGAAGCTGGCGCCGTTGCAACTGGGGCAACGTTGAATTTTACGGAACACTTCGCACCGTATTCGGAATTTATAACCGACGAAACTCTTGCGCGCATCTATCGCGAAGAATCCCTCAAGCGCGACAGACCAGTGCAGTACCTGACACTTACCGACTCGCTTAAAGCATCAACCGATATGGCAAATGTATCCATGTCGATCCCTTCAATTCATCCCATGCTTGGGATCGATTCAGCGCCGGCTGTAAACCATCAACCAGAATTCACCCAGGCATGCATTCAAGCGCCTGCCGACAAAGCAGTTCTAGACGGTGCGATCAATATGGCTCGAGTCGCTATTACGGTAGCAACCACGAAAGACCTCAGGGCGGAATTTGCTAAGGGCGCTAAGCGTAACGTCCTAAGAGCTGCCGTAGCTCAAGAATACGCAAGCTGACGTTAGTCCGCAGCGTCAGCGAGACTTTCCGCCAACGCAGGGTGAACGAGCAACGACTCAACGATGTCAGTCACTTTTAGGTTCACCGTGACCGCTAAGGCTAGCACTGAAATTAACTCAGACGCATTTTGCCCGACAATTGATCCACCGAGCACGACGCCGGTGTAGGGATCAGAAATAATTTTGATAAATCCTCGAGAGTCGCCATCGATCAAAGCACGCGCATTCGCCGCAAACGGCACTTTAGTAACTCGAATTTTTCTTCCCAACGCAAACGCCTCGACCTCGGCCAAACCAACGTCCGCGATTTCAGGCTCAGTAAAGATGGCTGAGGCGGCTTTTTCGTAGTCTAGATGACGATGGCTACGGGAACTAATCCCCATCACGTGTTCCGCCACCTTTCGTCCTTGCATCGATGCTACCGAAGCCAATGGTAGTTTGCCTGAAATATCGCCAGCTGCATAAATATGCGCAAGATTGGATACACAATGATGATTGACCACAATGTAGCCTCTTTCATCGAGCAATACACCAGCTGCTTCAAGTCCCAAAGCGTCAGTATTTGGAATCGAGCCTATAGCTAGAAGCACGTGCGAACCAGATATCACACGTTTGTCATCACAAACCACGGCCACGCCATTTTCATCAGCTTCTATTCCCACCGCTCTCGCGCCCTTATAGAGAGTCACTCCTGATCGAATAAAATCATCTTCGAGTGCAGCGGCTACCTCTGGATCTTTATTTGGTAACACTTGTTGACGCGAAACAATTAGCGACACCCGCGATCCAAACGATCGAAACATATGCACAAACTCCACACCGGTTACGCCTGATCCGATTACGACAAGATGTTTTGGGATCTCATTAGGAGGATAAGCGTCTCTTGTCGTTAAGATTCGCACACCGTCAGGATTAACCCAGCTGGGTATCCGCGGGCGCGATCCAGTCGCAACTAAAATAGCATCTGCACCTACGGCGTACGAGGTTCCATCGTTTCGTGTAACCAATACCTCATTTGCTGACTTTAGGCTCGCAGTACCCTCAAGCAGCATCACCCCTTGACTTTGGAGCAGTGCCTTTTGAGAATCGGCCAAACGTTGTGTGATTTGCGAAACCCGATTTCTAAGGGCTTCCAAATCCAATCTCGCATCGATTGGCTTTAAACCCATAGTTACCGCTCGGCCAGCAAGTGACAGAACCGAACCCGTAGCGATCATCGCTTTTGATGGAACGCAGTCCCATAAATTCGCTGCACCGCCAACGATATCACGCTCAATTAAGGTAACCTCGGCGCCAAGCCTCGCTCCGTGAGTCGCAGCTTGCACCCCAGCGGGTCCGCCACCCAAAATAACAAACTTCATACGTTACCTTCTCGGTGAAAAAGTGCCAAATACCTCACGTAAAACATCGGAAACTTCTCCAAGTGTTGCATAAGCGGTTAAAGCGTCCTTCATCGGATACAGCAAATTGCCACCATCTATCGCAACTTCACGAAGTTTCGTAAGTTTTACCTCAACCTCTTGATTATTGCGTTGTTCTCTTAGCTTTTGCGTACGCTCACGCTGTCCAAGCTCCACCTGCTCGTTTATTGGGAAAACTTCAAAAGTATCAGACTCGCCGTCCAAAAACGCATTCACGCCGACGACAATTTGTTCTTGCGCGTCTATTTCGCGGGCGTATTCGTATGCTGATCGTTCGATCGCCTGCTGCATAAATCCATTTTCAATCGCTTGTACAGCTCCACCCATTTTCTCAATTACTTCTAAATACTCCAAAGTGCGCTGCTCAACCTCATTCGTTAGCGACTCGACAAAATAACTTCCAGCTAAAGGATCCGCCGTATCTGTTATACCCGATTCATACCCAAGAACTTGCTGTGTTCGAAGCGCAAGCTTAGCTGAACGATTAGTGGGCAAACCAAGTGCTTCATCAAAACTATTGGTGTGAAGTGATTGAGTGCCACCCAAAATAGCACTCAGACCCTGAAGAGCCACTCGCACAATATTCACTTCTGGTTGCTGAGCAGTAAGAGTTGAGCCCGCGGTTTGGGCATGAAATCGCATCAGCATACTTTTTGAGTTTTTAGCATGAAATTGCTCCGACATGACGCGCGCCCAAATTCTGCGGGCCGCTCGATATTTCGCAACTTCCTCAAAAAGGTTACTATGTGCATTCCAAAAAAAAGAAATTCTAGGCGCGAAATCGTCGACATCCATTCCGGTTTCAACCGCAGCTTTGACATATTCAATCGCATTCGCGATGGTAAATGCGATTTCTTGCACTGCCGTCGAACCAGCTTCGCGAATGTGATAACCCGAGATCGAAATTGTATTCCAAGCCGGCATATGGCGTTGACAATATTCAAAAATATCGGTGGCTAACCTCATAGATTGGCGAGGTGGATAGATATAGGTTCCTCTGGCCACGTACTCCTTTAGAATGTCGTTTTGCACTGTCCCACTTAGTTTTGTGGAGTCATAACCCTTTTCTTCGGCAACAATCTGGTATAGCAATAAAAGAACCGCAGCGGTCGCATTTATCGTCATGGACGTACTGACGACATCCATGGGTATTTCGTTCATCAGATCTCGCATATCCAAAAGAGAATCTATGGCGACACCTACGCGTCCAACTTCACCCATCGCGAGTGGGCTGTCAGAATCGTAACCCATTTGAGTGGGCAAATCGAATGCACAAGATAAACCAGTTTGACCCGCCTCCAGCAATAGCTTAAATCGTTCGTTTGTCTCTTTTGCGGTGCCAAATCCTGCGTACTGGCGCATTGTCCAAAGTTTTCCGCGGTACATCGAGGTGTATACACCTCGAGTGTATGGAAACTCACCAGGACGCCCAAGTTCAGTTGCCGGATCAAAACCGAGCAATGCCTCTGGCCCGTAAAGCGCTTGGATTTCGATTCCTGAAGCTGTCTTATGCTTACGTTTCTTCATGTATTGAATGCTAGGTGTTATAATACCTCAACAGGCTAAATGGCGTATTTCGAAAAATCAGCCTCTAGTTAGAATGCGCTATATATTGCTCTTGGATTGACAACACGGCCACTCTCAATGGAGAAGCTTTAAGTGACTGAACGCAGAATTATTATGTATGAGCCCACGGGAACTCCCGTGGGCTCATACATAATAAACAGAAGTACCTAGTACTAAAAGACCAAAGCGACCTAAGGCATCACACCAACGCTGGTGCAACCTTGGGATGTGGCATACAGAGATTGTCATATTCGGCAATAACGATCTCTGATGGATCTAACGAACAGGCCGGGCAATTTGGATCACGTCTTATCTTGAACGTTCGAAAACTTTCTTCCAACGCATCGTAGGACAATATTCTACCTACAAGTGGATCCCCTAATTGAAGAAGAATTTTGATAGCTTCCATGGCCTGTATTGATCCAATTATTCCAGGCAGTACGCCAAGTACTCCAGCCTCGGCGCATGACGGTGCAAGATCCGCGGGTGGTGGTTCCGGTACGAAACATCGATAACAGGGACCAATATAGGGATTAAACACAGTCGCCTGTCCTTCAAACCTGAAAATAGATCCGTGGACAACAGGTATCTGCTTGATCAAGCTGGCATCATTGACCAAATATCGGGTTGGAAAGTTGTCGGTTCCGTCGATAATCACGTCATAGCCCGAAATAATATCTAGTACGTTGTTGGCGCCGAGGCGTACGTCGTAAGTAACCACATTCACATCAGGATTTAATAAAGTAAGCGTCTTCTTCGCAGAATCCACCTTACGATCTCCAATACGATCCATATTATGAAGAATCTGGCGCTGCAGATTTGATGCGTCAACCACGTCCATGTCAATGATCCCAAGAGTTCCCACGCCTGCAGCCGCCAAATAAAGAGCCGCTGGCGAACCAAGACCACCAGCGCCCAAAAGTAGAACCTTCGAGTCGAGTAATTGTTGTTGACCTTTTTCCCCAACTTCGGGTAACAACAAATGCCGTTGGTATCGATTCCGCTGTTCGGCTGACAACATCCTTGGTGTTGACCAGTTTCTGCCTTCATCCTTCCACCGGTTAAAGCCACCTATCATTGATACCACGTTCTGATATCCAATAGTTTGGAGTGAATGTGCCGCTAACGCGGAGCGAACGCCCCCGGCGCAATACACAACGAGCGGAGTTGACTTATCTGAGATTTTACCTTCGATTTGAAGCTCCAAATTTCCACGCGGAACGAACAAAGCTCCTGGTATCGCACCCTGTTCGTATTCGTCTGCCTCGCGAACATCTACCATTCGCCAACCTTTAGACAGCAGTGAATCGGCCTCCTCGGTCGATACCTCTTTAATCTGACCTTTTATTTGTCCTAGCAAATCTCTAAAACCGGTCATGGTGCACACCTCACATTAGATCTCGGATCCCCTAGTAAAACTCTACCAGTTTAGTCAACATTCCCAACATTTGAAAATTCTGAATCGCGAACCGTTACTTTGTGAACGACTAAATGAATTTCAGCAACCCGAGTATCGCCAATCTACTAACGTAAACTCCGTGGAATTTGACGAAATACTCAAGAAAAGACGTACCCACCGCCACTTTACTTCGGAACCAGTTACCTCGAACCAAATCCGCGAAATCGTCTACGCCGCTACACGCTGCCCTTCGGCTGGACACACCCAAGCCACACGACTTCTAGTCCTTCAAGATCCCATATCTCGGGAAATGTTTTGGTCGTCTGTCTCCCAACCGAGCTGGCGCAATTCGACAGTAAGCCACCAGGATCTTGACCTCGCACCGTTAATCATCGTCATTTTTGAAAACGCCGAAGCTTACCTGCATCGATACTCGCGCGATGACAAACGTTACGCAAACCTAAATTCACTAAGCGATTTTCCATCACCGTATTGGACTATCGACGCAGCCTTTGTAGGAATGGCTTTGCAGCTTGCCATCGTAAACCAAAATCTGGGATACCTATTTTTCGGAATCCCCGACCGAGGCGAAAAGTTAAGACAAACCTTCGAGATTCCTCCATCGTTGTTACCAATTGGCGCCATTGCAGCAGGACATCCTTCAAGCTTAGAAATTAGCTCCTCGAGCAAGCGCAATCCAAAACTAACAGCACAAGAAATTTGCATCTCAAACAAATTCAACCGCAATAGTGCGAAATTGTAAATTGCTAAAAGTCCATGGGCGCGCTTGACTTGGCAGACCAAGACTCTCAAATTGAGTAGCAAAATAAGGATTTTGTCCGCATTTCATTTCTGAGAACACAAGTACACGTTTGACAGTCAGTTTCTCGACAGGGTCAGATTAATAAACTCAAAGTAGATTGCCGAATCCAACATGAAGTCAAATTTTACCTTACACGCAAAAAATTTAATTATTTTTGAGTAATTTCAGTATATCTGATGCTATATCCGATATATTTATAATAAGTCATACAAGATGATGCGTCCAAGGAGGAGAACAAGCAAGATGGAAACAAGAAGCGAATTATTAGCATTCAACATCGAAGATTCGACGCAGGGAGCATCCAACGCATGCAACGTTGCTGCATCAACCTCGGGTCAAACCGAAACAATCTCAATATGCGCTTGGATCGATTTACTGGTGGACTCAATGGGTTTTGATCCGAGATCAAGCTACGTTGAACACTTTTGGTTGCCGATCCTGGGTCCTAGTTCCATATTTTTGCTCAGGCGACTTGCATATCTTTTTGACGTCAACTCTGGAACTCAAGAAGTATCTCTAAAAGACATTTCGTTTGAAATCGGCTTGGGCTCCCCAAAGGGGTTTGGAAACAGTATCACTAAAACCCTAAATCGACTAATCCAATTCGATATGGCAAAACTGCTGCCATCAGGAACCCTATCAATCAGACGATCGATCCCACCATTAAATGTGCGCCAACTTGCGCGAATACCGCTCGCGCTTCAAGATCTTCACCATGCCCTGATCAACGGTACTCCACAAGATGATAGCGATCCGACCCGAGCTAGAAGCCTACGTCTCGCGGTGTCATTACTCGATTCGACGGGAACCACGCAAAACGCCTTGGAGTCTCTTTTGCGTTGGCGAATTGACCCAGAAGTTGCTGCCGAAGCACTTGATATCACTTTTCCCAAGCACTCCGCCTAAAGGTTCAAACATGATCATTACATCTGAACAATACGACATAACCGGATCCAACGCGCAGATTGTGCAAGCCCACGCTGACTTTAATTAAATGGCAGAAATATCTAAAGTTAGCGTTAAGAGGGTTTGCACTTTTTGCTCGCACTTTTTCTTAAATACACTTGCCGTCGCTTTAAATTTTTCAGACATTCTCAAGAAAATAGCAAAGAAGTCTAGTACCAAAGCCTGTTCCACCTTGGGTTATGAAACCATTAGTCGTCCCAGCCCGTGATGGTCCAGCGATATCTATATGTGCCCACTTGGTGTCGCCCACAAACTCTAGCAAAAGCATCGCAGCCGAAATAGCCCCAGCGGAACCCGCTACGCCGATGTTCTTCATGTCGGCAATCTCTGAATCAATGTGCTTTTTGTATCGCTTTGGTAATGGAAGACGCCATAGCGGCTCAGCAGCTTTTTCAGCAGAGTCTTCAAGCATTTTGGTCAAAGGTTCATCATTGCTAAACAATCCAGCAATTTCCTCGCCAAGGGCTACGACACAAGCTCCAGTTAAGGTAGCTAAATCGATGATGTAGTCGGGTTTTAATTCGCTCGCCAGCTGCAGTCCATCGGAAAGAACAAGCCTGCCTTCAGCGTCGGTATTTAGAACTTCGATAGTCTTACCGTTCCTAGTAATTAGAACATCACCTGGCTTTGTCGCAGTTCCACTAGGCATGTTTTCTGTCAGCATCATGAATCCAACAACCCGCGTTCTCGGGGCAATATCTGGTAGAGTCAAAAACGTTGCCAAAACCGCGGCGGCTCCACCCATATCAGTTTTCATGGTCTTCATGCCGTCAAAACTCTTAATATTGAGACCACCAGAATCAAACGTAATACCCTTACCGACCAAAGCTACGGTCGTATCATATCCACCTGGCGGCGTATAGGTTGCTTTTACGACTCGTGGCTCTTGGACAGACCCGGCCGCTACACCGAGCACTCCGCCTAACCGCTCTTGTCTAATTTTGGGAAGATCCCAAACTTCGACATCGGTAAATTCCAACGCGGAAAGGTTATCGACTGCAATCTCAGCAAACTTCACCGGCGTCAAATACATTGCTGGCTCATTTACCAAATCACGCGCAAATGCGGTGGCTCGAGCAAGAGACATCCCAAGTTTAATCTCCTGGTCCAACATGCCCTGTGCAACTTCACCTGCGTAAATCTCAACAAGAGCAAGCTTTGAAACACCTAAATCATTCGAATCTGTCGTCTTATACTTATTAAAGACATAACTTCCAAGTATGACGCCCTCCACAAAAGTTCTCACAACCTGATTGCCAAGCAGCGAGACCAATGGATCTAAATCCACCGAAACAATCTCAAAGCCCACGCTTCGTTTTGCAAGTGTCGCACCGAGGTTACGTACAATTTCTGGGTCTAACGACTCAGGTGAGAAACCGATAAGTCCAGTTAAGCGTTGACCGCCAAGTGGAATTATTACCGAAGTGGCACTCTTGGCTGTAAAACCCTGCTCGGCTAACAAAAAGTCAGAAGGAAGCACACCCTGCAATGTTTCGAGCGGAGCATTCAGTTGTTCTGGTGTCACAAACTCAAACGCAACTTGCGAGCGCACGCTCGGCGCACCTAAGTGCGCAAATGAAGTTGATGCCATAATTTCTTTACCTTCCATCCAAAAAAACTGCTGCTCGGCAAAATCCTTCAGCTACGACAAGCGACAGACACTGTCGACTCGCTAGAAGTTCCAGGCTAGCGAACATTGGATTTGTTCCCTCTGCCAGTTAAAAGCCCCACGCGATTCTACCCAGGCATTTGCCTTTGGCTCCAACATGGCGCATTAGAGAAGTAAATTTCAAGTCAAAAAAACAGAGAGTTTTTGGAACACGATAACCCCAAGCATCGGGTTGCCTTTGAAGCACTCGTACCCATTGACCTTCGTATGCGAATGGGCATTTCCATCGTGCAAAGTACCAACCAATCGCCTTGTCTGGGCATAACTGCACCTTATTGCAACAGTCGACTAAAGAAATTCAATTCAGTAAATGAACCATTTTCACCGCGCAAATATATCAGTCAATCTCGTTTTCATTTAGGTGGGCGCAAGCGCCAAAATCACTCTGAAAAGCGTTCTATCTTTTGGGGATAGTATTGATCCATCAGGTACAATTTGCGATTTTCTAGCCGGCGGGCTCGACTAAATCAAGCGGTAGTTAGGTATATATTGCATGCATTACGTTGCTGAGATCGCGCATCGAGAATCAAAACGTCACACTCAAACCAAAAAACTCCAAATAGTAGTTCCCGCAATCTCGAACTTCATTGGACGTCCTTTGCAAACAAATGGGTATCTTCCACCCATCGCGCAAGCGCCCATACTAAGTCAGACAGTCGATTTAAGTAGACGCCCACTAGGCTTTCGGGCGTAGCCTCAACAAAAGCTACGCTGCGCCGCTCTGCAGTTCGGATAACCGTACGTGCTATATCAAGAGCGGCAGAAACAACATTTGCACCCGGAACTACGAAAGAAGTTGGCATTTCAAAATGGCCCATCACTTCGTCAATTTCAGACTCCAAGCGGGAAACCATATCTTTCGTCACCAAAGATATGTTTGGCTCCAACTTAGACCTATTCTTGTCAAGGGTTGCAACCTCTGCCATTAGCACCCAAAGATCTCTTTCTGCTAATATTAAGATCGAATCGAGTCGTACATTATTTAAAGCCAGAGCACGTGCGTATCCAAGACATGCCTGGGCGTGATCTACTGCACCATTTAGCTCAATTCGGAACGTATCCTTCTTTGTGCGCCCGCCAAAGAGCAACCCCGTCGAACCACTATCACCTTTTTTTGTATAAATCTTCATATTGTGTCGCTCCCCACTAAAATTACAGTAACTGACCAGAGCAGATATCACTAGCCTAGAACGTAGAGCCATGTCCAAATATCTTGAAATAATTAGAGACCGAGTCGTCTTATTTGACGGTGCAACCGGAACGAACTTACAGCTACTTAATCTCACAGCACAAGATTTCGGCGGAGCACAATACGAAGGTCTGAATGAAAACCTGGTTCATACTCGACCTGAACTTGTCAAAAACCTCCACGCAAGTTTCTTAGAGGCAGGGTCAGATGTCATTGAGACAAATACATTTGGTTCTTTCCCGATAGTTCTCAACGAATACGGGATAGACCCAAAAGACACAGTCGAGTTTAACTATGTCGGTGCTCAATTAGCCCGTGAGGTAGCAGACTCGTACTCAACATCATCTAAACCGAGATTTGTAGCTGGCTCAATTGGGCCTGGAACCAAGTTGCCTTCACTTGGACAAATTTCGTTTACTGAACTTGTTGACGGATATGAACTGCAAGTAGAAGGTCTTCTAAACGGCGGTGTCGACCTTTTGCTAATAGAGACAGTATTTGATTTGTTAGGTGCAAAAGCCGCTATCGTCGGGGCTCGCAACGTAATGAAAAAAAGCGGTATTTACGTTCCGATTCAAGTCCAGGTCACCGTCGAAACCACTGGACGAATGCTACCGGGAACAGAAATCTCTGCGGCTCTCATTTCGCTTCGTGCACTTGATGTTGATGTAATAGGCATGAACTGCGCCACCGGGCCGATTGAAATGGGCGAACACCTACGATATCTCACTCAAAATACATCACTCCCAGTTTCAGCGCAGCCTAATGCTGGGTTCCCACGAGTAGTCGACGGGAAAATGCATTATGATCTTGCCCCAGATGAGTTAGCTAAACATCACCATCGCTTTATCAGCGAGCTCGGCGTCGGAGTGGTCGGTGGGTGCTGTGGTACCACACCCGAACATATATTGGCAGTACACGAGGAAATTTCGTCGGTACAACGCCGCGCACACCAGTCCAACGCTCCCGCAGCGTTGTCATCACTTTACAGCGCGATACCAATTACCCAAGAACTGTCGTATTTTTCTATAGGGGAAAGAACTAACGCAAACGGCTCAAAGCGGTTCCGCGAAGCGATGCTTAGTAAAGATTGGGAAACTTGTCTAGAAATTGCAAAAGATCAGGTACGTGAAGGAGCAGACGCAATCGACCTTTGTGTCGACTACACCGGCGCTGATGGCGTGGCAGACATGAGAGAACTCGCATCACGTCTAGCTACCGCTTCCACGTTACCGATTGTCCTAGATTCAACGGAACCTAACGTCATTGAAACCGGACTACAGTTCCTCGGCGGACATGCCCTTTTGAATTCAGTTAATTTAGAAGATGGGGACGCACCTGGCACGCGCCTTGATCGATTTTTAACTTTGGCGAAAACCTACGGGGCTGGCGTTATCGCGACATGTATTGATGAAAAGGGGCAAGCTCGAACCGCGGCCTGGAAACTAAGTGCCGCGCAGCAGATTTATGAAATCGCTGTAAATCGCTACGGGCTTGCTCCACATGACATACTTTTTGACCCTTTGGTATTGCCAATTTCCACAGGAATGGAAGAATCGCGTCGAGACGCGATTGAAACAATAGAGGGAATCAAAGCGATCAAAAAAGCTCTTCCCGAAGTTTTTACCGTCATTGGACTCTCCAATATATCCTTCGGCCTCAGCCCAGCAGCACGGACAGTTTTGAACTCAGTATTTTTAGCGGAGTGCCTCAAAGCGGGATTGGACGCCGCTATAGTACACCCCTCAAAGATTATTCCCCTGGCAAAAATTTCGCCGGAGCATCAAAAACTGTGTCTTGATTTGATTTACGATCGTCGCGACACTGGCTATGATCCACTTGCTGAAATTATTCATTCGTTTTCAGGTGTGTCAGACAGGACCGCCCAAATACAAGATCTATCGGGCCTTTTAGCCACGGAACGAATGGCACGCCGAATAATCGACGGAGATCGCCTAAACATCACTGCCGACATCGATGAAGCGTTGAATGAGGGCATAGACCCCTTGGTAATCATCAATGATCACCTACTAGAAGGCATGAAAGTCGTAGGAGAACTTTTTGGCTCAGGACAAATGCAACTACCGTTTGTGCTGTCATCAGCAGAGGCAATGAAAACGGCCATTACACATTTGGAGCCTTATATCGAAGGACAACAAGCTTCAAAAAAGGGAAAGATCGTCCTTGCCACGGTGAAAGGAGACGTACACGATATCGGCAAGAATTTAGTTGATATCATTTTTTCCAACAACGGCTACGAAGTGCACAACCTCGGTATCAAAGTGTCAATCTCAGAAATGATCGCAAAAGCGCTTGAGGTGAATGCAGACGCAATCGGGATGAGTGGGCTGCTCGTAAAGAGCACCCTAATCATGCGCGAAAACCTGGAGGAACTGAACACGCGTGCCTTATCAGAAATACCTATATTACTTGGCGGTGCAGCGCTAACTCGAACTTACGTGGAACAAGATCTCCGTAAGGTGTATTCGGGGCGGGTCTTCTATGGTAAAGATGCCTTCGAAGGACTATCGGTAATGGACAAACTAATTTCAATCAAACAGGGCACCCTCGTAGACGATGATTTCGGGCACAAGTTATCAGAACGAAAACTACCCCCTAGAAAGTCACAAATTCTCCAAGACCTTCCAACGCCAGACGAAACTCGTTCTAAAGTGGTCGCCTCGGATAACGAAATCTTCGTACCCCCGTTCCTTGGAACCAGGATTGCAGTTGGCATTTCGATTGATGAAATATCGCGATACATAAATGAAACGGCTTTGTTCCGCAATCAATGGGGCTATCGCCCCGAAAAGGGCGAAACCGATGCCGAATTCAAGGTTCGGCTCCGTTTTACATTGCGCACAGAACTAGATCTTGCCAAAGAAAAGGGAGTACTGCAACCTAAAGTAGCTTACGGATACTTTGTGGCCGCTTCACAAGGAAATAATCTTTATATATACGCCGACGCTACAAAACGTGAGGTCATTGAGGTCTTTACATTTCCGCGCCAAAAAGTCGAACCATATCTCTGCATTGCAGACTTTTTCCGGAGCGTAGAACAGCAAGAAACCGACTACATCGCGATGCATGCAGTTACGATGGGTTCAGAAGTGTCTAGACAAACGTTACAACTTTTTGAAGCAAATGACTACACAGCATATCTGCGGCTTCACGGGTTAGGAGTCGAAATGGCCGAGGCACTTGCAGAGCTTTGGCACAAGCGAATCCGCACTGAGATGGGTTACGTCGACCAAGACGGAGATTCTTTAGCTGGTCTCTTTCGACAAAAGTACCGCGGCGGAAGATATTCATTTGGTTATCCAGCGTGTCCACGACTCGAGGATAACGAAAAGCTTGTTCGACTGCTAGACGCCACGCGAATAGGTGTTGAAGTCTCAGAAGGCTTCCAACTTCACCCCGAACAAACCACGACAGCTATAATCTGCCATCATCCTCAAGCAAAATATTTTGTAGCATAATCCCAAGCCCTGCGCAATAACAATTTCCAATTCAAATGCCCAGTAAGCACAAACCACAACGGAGGATGCATATCACGAAATCGTGACCTTTGCATCCTCCGTCACTTTGTAAGCTATTTTGCAGCTAGATCCAAAAACTCTCAACTGATAAATAAAATACTTTCGATTAACCGTTTGCTGCTGCTAACAAATGATAAAGCAGGTAAAGCTGGGCAATGGCAAGCGGTTCAGAGCGCTTATCATCGCTGATCTTACCGAGCGAACTTGGCAATGGTTCGTCGATTCCAAGACGAGACCAAATAGCATTTTTAACTTCAAGCGCCACTTCAGCTGGTGCAGCACCGTGTATATGCAGTACGTCAACTGGCTTGCCATCATCGTCACGCATGAGCTTGAGATGAATTGCTTCACGAGTGTCTGAGCTAAGAAGATCTGATAAGTCTGGATGATCAATTGTAGGTCTTAGCAAAATCGACACCGACAAAGGCACATCAGGATCTTCAACAGATGACCGTTGCCCAAAACTCATCACGATATCGGCATAGGCCCGCTGCGGACGGATATATGCGATGGACTCCGGCTCTCTTTTGTCAAGATCCGCTAACACTTGCTCCTCGGTGTATCCACGCTGACTCACATCTCGTTGGACCTTCCACTTACGCCTTATTGGCTCTGGGGGATCCAAAAATACGGTCACATCAAAACATGCCCTAGACAACTTTGACCAAAGCGGGAATAAACCCTCAACTACAACAAAATTCTTCGGTTCAAACAAAAACGGACGCTCGAGCGTGCCATGATGATGATCATAAATCGGTTTCAAAATGGGTTGACCCATGGCCAACATTTGCAAATGCTGCTCCATAATTTGAAGGTAGTTACAATCCGGATGAAGCGGGGTAAAAGGTAACGCCTTACGTTCAATTCGATCGTACCGATGATAATCATCAGTACAAAACGAATTGATATTCTCGACACCCAGAGCCTCTACCAAACCCCGGGTTAACGTCGTCTTTCCAACCGCGGAGTCCCCGGCGATAGCAAGCATTGGCACATGCCTACGCTCGGTATTGCGGTTTGCTCTTTCGATCATCGCTAGTCGATGAGGCATGAGAGAACCTTTCTTAGCTAAACAACACTGACTTATTAGGCAAATTGTGAAATTACAGAATACTCACCATCTCGAATTAATGCTGTCGAGATGTAAAGACTCCCGTCTTTATGTAGGACTGGTTCTAGAACTCCAGCTCCAGTAACCGAAGTAATCGCCACTACTGGAGCTTTGGTCACCAGATCGTTGTGATCAAATACTTGAGTCAATAAAGCTGGATCG
>JAJYGT010000052.1 GCA_021785005.1 Actinomycetes bacterium | reverse complement strand
CCGATCTAAGTGAAAATTCCTCCGTCAGCAGCAACTAACCAGTAGCCTTTGCCATCGGGTGTCGCGGCCATGCCAACCACAGGTTTGTTTAGAGCAATGTTTCCAGCAGATCCGTAGAATCCCGCATCTCCGTAAGTGAAAATTCCTCCGTCAGCAGCAACTAACCAGTAGCCTTTGCCATCGGGTGTCGCGGCCATGCCAACCACAGGTTTGTTTAGAGCAATGTTTCCAGCAGATCCGTAGAATCCCGCATTACCCATGGTAAATATGCCACCATCACCTGCAACCAAATCGTAAGTCATTGCCGGTCCAGTGGTACTCAAACTTACCTTCTTGGTATTTTTTATTTGATAAGTAGGTCCTGACCTCAAAAATATCAAAGATGTCAAAAACAGCACAACTAAGACTTTGCAGAATTTTTGAGGACGCACCCCTACCCCTTTCAAAGTAATAAAAACTTTACTAATTAATCGAACGCGTGCTTAGGCCACAATTTAAAAGAATCTTGGGCTAGGCACAACCCCGCGGTAAGTTTAGGCGATTGATCCCTTGAACGTCACAATTGTTACCGTACCAAGAAGAAACAGTAAGAACGAAATTAAGTAGACGGTCGCTTTAATCCCGGCGCGAAATTTCGCATTACGAACATAGTCATCCAATATGAACCGAACTCCATTCGTGCCATGCAGTAAACCCAAAGTCAGGAGCAACCAATCAAACACCCTCCAAAGAGGATTTGCCCATTTTTTAGCGACATAAGAAACAGTGGTTTGCGTTACATCTGTAAATATGTGGGTCATCGAGAAGTGGATTAGCGCGAGGAAAATAAGTACTAGTCCAGAAATTCGCATAAAAAACCACGACCAAATTTCAAAGTTTTGGCGCGATCCACTATTTTGGCGTTCCTTTTTGTGGGATAAATTTACGGAGCGAAAGCCAACTTGCAACTAACCCACACTCCCGGTGAAAAACGGCTTCAGTATGATAACGCCACCAACGATCGTCAATAAACTCGTGATAGCTAAAACGGATATGAAAAACATTCGCTCATTACGAATTGACTCTGGGAAAAAATCGATCATCACCACTCGGAGGCCATTTAACGAATGAAAAAGAAGTGCGAAAAGCAACCCGACCTCAAATAATCTCAATAAAACATTGCCATACAACCTGTGAATCGCGTTATAGGTACTCGGAAAATTCACCATGGCCACATCGACTACATGCAACAAAATGAATAGAAAGATCAAAAATCCAGTAACACGATGCAAAATGAATGCCCACTGACCCGTTTTGCCTCGATATCTCGTTGATTGCGGCATCACTTTTGCCTTCTCTTAGCCCATCTGTTGCTCCACATCGTGGTAGAGACAACATACCCAGCGAATAACAGGACAACCACTGTCACCATCCCCAACGCAACTGAAAAAATGACTTGCGAAACATTCACCGATTCAGACCCTAACACCAATATTGTTCAATCTTTAGCAACTCCGCCCGAGATCGGCAAAATTCGATCAAGTCCGCCCATATAAGGTACAAGCACTTTGGGAATTTCTACAGATCCGTCGTAGTCGCGAAAATTCTCAAGTATCGCTGCAAAAACACGCGGCCAAGCTAGAGCTGAACCGTTCAACGTATGCACATGGTAAATCTGCTGATCGATTGCATTTCGATACCTGATGTTCGCGCGACGCGCCTGATAATCACCAAACCAGGAAACCGACGAAACTTCCAGCCACCGTTCGACCCCTGGCGCGAAGACCTCCAGGTCAAAGGTACGACGGGCCGACGCTCCTAGATCTCCAGTACAAAGATCCAATACTCGATAGTACAAGCCCAGCTTTTGCAAAATATCCTCTGCTCGTCTAAGTATCTCGTCAAAAGTTTCGCGGTAGTGATCTGGCTTCGCATAAACCATAAGTTCGACCTTATCAAACTCGTGCAATCGCAATAGGCCCCGTGTGTCGCGTCCGGCCGAACCTGCTTCCCTTCGGTAACATGGTGTCGCAGCTGTCATTTTAATCGGAAGGTCGCCATCTTCTAGAATTTCATCTCTCGCCATTGAAGTCAATGGGACTTCAGCAGTAGGAATTGCCCACAAATCGTCCGCTTCGATTTGATATGCATCGTCTGCAAATTTCGGGAGATGACCCGTAGAAATCATGGTCTCGCGTCTAACGAAGCTCGGCGGTCGAATTTCGAGAAACTCATCAGTGTGCTGATCTAGCGCAAAAGACGTTAGTGCGCGCAACATTCTTGCGCCACTCCCTTTGAACATTGGGAACATACTTCCTGAAAGCTTGGCTGCTCGCGCAAAATCGAGAATGTCTAATTCAATTCCAATGTCCCAATGAGCGACTTTTTTGTAGCCGGAGTATTCAACTTCAGGCAATACGGTAGAATAACCGTTTTCAGGGTGCCAATATCTTACTACGAGGTTTTCTTGCTCAGACGAACCTATCGGCGCCTTCGGATCAGGTATGTTCGGAATTACCATCCACAGAGCGTTTCTTTTGTGCTCAGCTTCCAATGCCTGTTGACTCAATAACTCAAGCTCCACACCAGCGCTTTTACTGGCATCAATATGTGCTTGAGCCAGTTCGGAGTTCTTGTCGCGATACGCTTTGCCTACTTCTTTCGACAAGTCGTTTATCTTTGCCCTAAGGGCATCGCGTTTCGAAAACAAAGAACGCACTTGTCTGTCGGCTTGAACCAAGTCCTCTAAGGAATCCCGAGAAACACCACGCCGTTCAAGCAGTTCAAAAATTTCTTTAGGATTTTCTCTTAGCGTATGGAGGTCAATCATCAGTAACTAAGGCTAGCTTCTATTGGTGTGGCATCAATCGACGTTAAGAATCTTTGGATACGTTATGGAAATTACGACGCAGTACAAGGTGTCGACCTAGAAGTCAGCACTGGAAAAGTAATTGCAGTGCTGGGGAAAAACGGTGCGGGCAAGACCTCTACTATTGAAGCAATTGAAGGCTACCGCCGACCGTTCAATGGTGACATCAAAGTATTAGGGCTCAATCCGATCACCGATCGTAAAGCTTTGTTACCGCAAATAGGCGTAATGCTACAAGTCGGCGGCATTTATCCCCGGATGAATGCAAAACAAGCGCTGGAGCTTTTTGCTGGATACTATAACGATCCATACGACCCGAAACTTCTAATCGACCAAGTCCAACTAACGCACGTTGCCGATCGACCTTATAGATATCTATCAGGTGGCGAAAAACAACGCCTTGCGTTGGCTTTGGCCCTTGTCAACAAACCCAAAGTGCTCTTTCTCGATGAGCCCACGGCAGGAGTAGATACGTTAGGCAAGGGGCTAATTCGTGAAATTATCGCTGAATCGGCATCAAAAGGCGCGTCGGTATTGATGACAACCCACGAACTCGCCGAAGCGGAGCGAATCTGCGATGAAATTATAGTCATAGATAAGGGCAAGGTAATCGCTTCAGGAACAAGCGAGGCATTGCGAGACCGGTACGGACGCTCGGCTGTTTCCTTCAAGACCTCTACAACTCTGGACGTCTCTGATCTTGAGTCGGAACTCGGTATCACGATCGAATCACTGGGTCAAACCACATATCGAATGGAATCTCAGTCTTCGGTTATCCAGGTAGGCGCACTTACCGCTTACCTGCAAAAAAAAGGGATTGATGTCTTAGAGCTCAATGCCGGCAAATCCACACTTGAAGAAGTTTTTTTGGAAATCACTTCCAAATCTGATGACCAAAATTGACCAAGAGTCAAAACAATCAACAATCCAGTTTCTAAGGGCTAAGGAGACCACTACATTGCCAAACAGTCCATATAAAGCACAAGCTAAAGCGGAAATCAGACTTACCATGACGCAGTCTGAATCTCTTCTGGTGACGTTTGGCATTCCCTTATTTTTCTTAGTAGTTTTCTCGCTCCTAAAGGTTCTACCACTGCCACACGGAGTCACCAAGAGCGTATATTTTTTAGTGCCAGGAACGATCGCGATGGCAATTATGGCTACAGGCATGGTATCTCTTGGAATTTCCACGGGCGTTGAGCGGTCGTATGGAGTACTAAAGCGCCTAGGAACAACGCCACTTTCGCGTGGAGCGCTTATCGCGGCCAAAATTACATCGGTAGCAATTGTGGAGCTTATCCAAGTTGTTTTACTTGGCAGCGTTGGATTGCTGCTCGGTTGGCGACCTTCGGGAAACGCCGTCGCGTTCATCTTGGCGATTATTTTATCAAGCGCGGCGTTCGCCGGCATCGGACTAATCATGGCCGGCAGACTAAAGTCCGAAGTAGTAATCGGGGCATCAAATGGAGTATTCTTGTTGCTTCTTGTTTTAGGCGGCATGATCTTCCCCATCGGCGCACTTCCTGGACCGATTGCAGCAGTGGCAAAACTTCTGCCAGCGTATGCCAGCGCGCATATACTTTTCAATTCGGGTTCCGCTGGAATAATCTCGTCGCTTACCACCTGGGTAACACTTGTCGTATGGGCTGTTGCCATGCCCTTGTTAGCAACGCGGCTCTTCAAGTTCGAATAAGATCTAGGTCTTTTACAGAGTTCGACAGTTGAGAAAAACCTAAGAAATTCGACCGCACGCCTCGCCTGACGTCCTATTGGCGAAAAAATGGTTTAACCTAGATATGTGATTAAGAAATTTATCTCTGAATTTAGCGTCTCGCCTCTGCTGTTTAAGCGTCTAAGTTACTTCGCTCTCGTTGGACTTTCACTCATTATTATCTCGGGCGGAGCGGTAAGACTTACTCAATCGGGTCTTGGCTGTCCAACTTGGCCAGATTGCCAAGGAACTCACCTGGTGGCAAGCTATTCGTTCCATCCCATGATTGAGTTCGCCAATAGAGTCATTACAATTTTTTTGACGATCGCAGTTATGATCGCGTCGGCAGCCGCATTTTTTCGTAAGCCGTTTCGAAAAGACCTTGCTTGGCTAGCAATGGGGTTAGTCATGGGGCTCGTGGCGCAAGTCATCCTTGGCGGATTCACCGTTTTAGAAAAACTTGCTCCTCCGTTCGTTATGGCTCACTTCTTGCTCTCTCTTGTCGTCGTGCTCAACGCACTTTTCTTGTATTACCGTGCTTCGCATGAAGGCAGCCGAGACAAACCAATAGTGACAAAAGAAGTAATTTGGCTAAGTCGACTTATGTTCGCTGTGCTTATTTTCGTGCTTTTTGTAGGAACTGCTGTAACTGGTTCTGGTCCACATTCTGGCAGCCCATTGGCGGTTCGTTTACCATTCCCTCTCAGGGACGTCGCAGAGTTACATGCCGATGGGGTCTTATTTTTGGTCGGGCTGACTTTAGCAAGTATTTTCTTGTTGCACCAATCCAATGCACCCGAACCCGTCATGAAGCGAGCTCGAACACTCCTATGGATAATGGCCGCCCAAGGAATAATTGGGTATACCCAATACTTCACCAACTTACCGGCGCTCTTGGTCGAGTTTCATATTGCTGGGGCAACATCGGTATGGATCGCCATGATTTGGCACAATTTAAACCTATTTGAACGTACCGATAGTCAAGTATCAAATATGTCTACAGCGACAAATAATCCTTTGCTCGCATCACAACGAACATCTACGTACTAAACCTGTTTCAGTGCTGTTTATGCGAACCTGATTAGCTTCATCTCCTAATCTCTGCGCAGATAAGCATTTGATTTAGGATTTTCCCACTAAAATTTGTCTAAGACACCGACGGAAAAAAACGATGGACGGTCAGTTTTGTCAGCATCGACAATCACACGCCAGGATACAACCACCTCTTCGGATCTCGAAGCTGATCTGCCTTGGCGTGTCGTGCTTTGGAATGATCCAATTAACCTCATTCCGTATGTGACATACGTTCTTCAGAGTTTGTTCGGGTACTCCATCGAAAAGGCCACGGAATTAACCATGGAAGTTCATAACAATGGACGAGCCATTGTTTCGCACGGTAGTTGCGAAAAGGCCGAATTCGACGCAAATTTACTCCACCAAAAAGGACTTTGGGCGACCTTGGAAAGAGAATCCGCTTAATGATTGTTGAACGGATTCGAGATGACACACGCACATAGCCCGATTCGACGAATATCAGAAGACCAATTTCGGAATTTACTTCGCGAAGAGGAAAAAGAATTATTAAAAATTTTGCCCGAGCTCGTGGAAGAGGCAATCCGTATGAATAGTCCCTATGTCACTCGCTTATTTCCACCTACCTATCCGTTCGACGACAGTGCACAAGCAAAGGTGGAAAAGTGCAGATCCGATTCGCTCGCAAAACAGCATATGGAGGTACTCGGGGGCTTTACCAAAAGCATAAATCAAGAAATACTGTCTGTTCAGGATGTTGCCACTTGGGTAGAGGCTCTTAACGATATTCGACTCCTAATGGGCACTGCATTAGACGTGTACGAGGACATGGACCTCCCCAGCGAGAACGATCCAAAATTCGGTGACTTTGTAATATATAACTATCTAGCATGGCTTCAATCGTCCCTTCTGGAATTTCTGGCGCATGAAGCCTGATAAGAATCTCATACCACGGACAAAAGCTTATCCGTGGTTGTTTTAAACCCATGAAACACTTGGAAAGGTGCTTGAGATACGTTGAGAACTAGCTACTCCTTGCAAAACGCAACTGTGGCCCTGGTAGGTGACCCGTCAAGTACTGTTACCTCGGGCTGGAAACGATCTTTTTCGGGCGCAAAGCGAATCGAATTAATATCGTCACTACAAAACCTCAACTTCTCGTCTTTACCCGAAATAATTGTGGTCCCAAGTTCATTCGTGACTACGATTCAAGATCTGACATCGATACAAGAAATTGCAAAATCCCAGTCGCAATTGGTATTCGTCATCGACACCGAGTCGGAGCTCGACCAGTCAATCAAAGAAATATGTGGATTAAGCGATACTTCGGTACTTGGTTTGGGTGAATGGTATCTACGACCGCTTGGAATATCTCGTAATCCCGATAAATTACCCTACGAAGAATTCGCAATCCGCGCATATTGTACTGAACTTACTCTTCGTTTCGACTCCGTAGAAATACTCGGTCAAATTTCGGCGGGATATCGCAATCGATCAATTGCCGTTAGATACAACAACATTTTGACACTTGGTTTTTCGCTCCTTCGTGATGAAGACTTTGACGTCGAACTAGTGAGAACAATTCACAGGTTTTGTTTCTCGCCTAAACCTGAAATTAAAGCACCAATTGTCGTTGGCATAATCGGCTACGGCGCCTACGGAGGCATGGGTCACTTCCACGGCACCGGCTGTACTCAAACCGAATTTCTAGAGTTCGGGGCCATTGCTGAGCACAACGCTGAGCGTCGTAAGTCAGCGATTACAGAGTACCCAAACATCACAACCTACGAACATGCGTTGGACTTAATTAGAGACAACGATATCGACCTAGTAATAATCGCCACGCCGCCCGATACGCATTTTCAGCTCGCCAAAATTGCGTTAGAAAATAATAAGCACGTTGTACTTGAAAAACCCATGTGTCTAACCGTCTCAGAAGCAGACGAGCTGATTGAGCTTTCACGCAGTGCCAAACGCGTCCTAACTGTACACCAAAATCGACGTTTTGACGGCGATTTTCAAGCCTTACTCGAAATTGTAAACAGCGGTGAACTCGGCGAAATCTTTAATATTGAAACATTTGTTGGCTCGTTCGAACATCCATGTCGTGCGTGGCATTCAGAAGAGTCAATATCAGGGGGTGCAGCGTACGATTGGGGTTCGCATCATATCGATTGGATATTGAGGCTTTATCAACAGGTTCCTGCGGAAGTCACGGTAAACGTTCACAAAAGAGTTTGGAATGATATTACCAACGCCGATCAAATTCGTATACATTTAACATTCGATGATGGACGCGAGGCCGAATTTGTTCAATCTGACGTCGCAGCCATTCGAAAGCCAAAATTCTACGTACAAGGAACCAAAGGCACGGCGGTAGGGCACTATGCACCCGTTACAAATGAATCCGTAAATTTTCCATTTGGCTATCAAGTTACAAAGTTCCACCATGCCGAGGCACCAGTCTCATTTACCATGACTACCTACGAGCATCCGTCTAAATCCCGCACCACTGTGGTCGATCCGACCAAAGTACTACCATTTGAGTTCCACCGAAATCTAGCAAACCACCTTGTCTTTGGTGAAGAATTGTCTATTACTCCAGAATCGGTGAGACCGGTAATAGAGATTCTCGAAGTTTCACAAAGTCTCTCTAACAGCAATCAGCGTTATGCGCGGCTGACTCGTTAGACCGTCATCAGTTTTATGTCAACCCACGACGTATCCAATGGATTTTTTGAACTCGCGATAAAGGGCTGAACCTAAAATGGGCAAAATTCGTTGGGGCATTCTTGGTGGCGCATCTTTTGTTGCCAACCAAGCCGTAATACCCGCACTCTTGAGCGAACCTCGATCGATAATCTCAGGGTTTGTAAGCCTATCAGGTGGCAAGGATTTGTTACTGGCCAAGCTAGGCGTGCCAAGATTTTCTAGCTACGAAGCGCTCATCAAAAGCGGTCAGGTCGACGTAATTTACATCGCACTTCCAAATTCATTGCATAAGCACTGGATCGACAGTGCCGTCAATCACAACATTTCGGTTCTGTGTGAAAAACCAATTTCGTTAGATTCTTCTGAATTGAAGGAAGTCTTGGTTGCGGCCAAATCCAAAAAAATCCTCGTGCGCGAAGCCTATATGACCCCATTTCATTCGCGGGTAAAGCAGGTGCGTCGTCTCATCAATGCCTTGGAAATTGGCGACATAAACTACATCGATACAGAATTTTCGTTTACGCTTCCCATGAACAACAACTATCGTTGGCATAAACACCTTGGCGGTGGCGCACTCGCCGACGTTGGAATTTACCTAGTAGAGCCAATAATCGACAAATTTGGGTTCCCAACTGATGTAACAATATCCGAATTCAAAAAATATGGCAACATCGATATTTGTGTGAAAGCAAAGTTAGTTTTTGAACAGGGAAAAACAGCTACGATCAAAGCGTCGTTCGTCGATATCGAATCACAAAAATTGATGTACTATGGCACCTTGGGTCAAATCAGTCTTGATAGACCGTTTACCCCTTCACTCTCAGACAATAAAATAATTATCAATCGGGTAGGTGCTTTTGAAGTTGTCGTTTGTCCACCGGATGACCCATACCGGGTCATGGTAGCATCCTTTGTTGATGAATTATTGGGGCAAGTCCGATCAATTTACAGCCTCGACCGAAGTTTAGAAGTGCAATTAGTTTTAGACCAAATTATCGAAATCAGGCCTTAAACTTACACCTGTACTTTTGACACAGAAGTTATGTGTACGAGTTTTTCCGAATAAAGACACTTTGTTTCATACCTTTGAATTGCGGATCCAAATGCGCTACTCAAAAGTTCCTCAAATCCAGAGAAATCTGGATATTTTTGACGCGCTCAAGACCACACAAAAAAATGTAACAAAATCGACGGAGCCATACGAGAGCATCACAGAATCAGTAATAGTTACAGTCGACATGATAATGAACTTATCGACGGAGCCACCTTCTAGGCCACAGGAAAAATATACTGCCTGAAATACCAGTTAACGCAACTGTCCACCACAGCCATCCTGACCATGGTTTCCCTGTATTTGCAGTTGGCACGGTCACGGGAGTCTTTCCACTCGTAACAGACGTTGTTCCAGTCACTCCTGACGCGGTTGTGGTGGTACCTGACGCGGTTGTGGTGGTACCCGATGACGAAGTTGTCGTGGTACCTGACGCGGTTGTGGTGGTACCCGATGACGAAGTTGCGAGGCAGGTGGGATTAGTGATTGTATTGGAGTCAAGAGTAACCGCCCCATTTCTCGCGAGTAGCCGACCGCTCACGGTGGCGCTGGTATCGGCTGTAATCGATGTAAGAGCCAAGACGGTACCGTCCAGCGATGAACTCGTACCTAAAGTTGCGGAACTTCCAACCTGCCAATAGATGTTACAAGGATTTGCCGAGTTAATAAGAACGATGTTACTCGCACTAGCAGTTGTAAGAGTGGATGCCATTTGAAAAATGAATACGCCATTAGGGTTACCTTGTCCGTTCAAGGTAAGTGTCCCGGTCAATGAGAATGCACCAGACGGTGTTGAATAAATACCTGAATTTAGAGTAAGTCCACCTAGATCAGCAGGTTCAGAAGTCGCACCCGATTGACCAGCCGCGTTGAGATAAGCGGTTGTTGTGTCATTCTGCGCAAGGGTGGCTGCAGCATCGTTTATGTTCTGCGTACCCAACACGCTTCCAGGTGGAAACCCGGTAACAGATGAACCAGGGTAGAGGCCAAGGTCTTGGGCCATCACGGTTGGACCCGTATTCGTTATTGTCGAGCCTCCAAGTACCGAATAATTCCCTGCTGTACCAAGATTGACATTAACTGCAGTTCCCGCGAAAGCAGGATCCACGTTTAAAAACAGCAAACCCCCACTAGTTGATATAGCAAGCGATCCAGTTAATAATAAAACCCGAAGTTTAGACGTCATATCCTGGACTCTACTAGTTGCAGAACGCTAAAACCGAGTTATCAAGTAATTTTTGGCGATAAAACACAATTTCGATCTTTTTGCTAGCTACATTTAGTTCAAACGCGAATTTAGAAGTCCGCTACGCAGTTAAATCACGACTCTTCAAAGTTTACGCTCAGCATGTGACTTATTGCAAAACAATCAAGTATATATTTCCACGGGTGTTACTTTCAGGGTGCTTTGTCGCATGTTTGCAAATCTCAAAACACCTATTGCGAGACAGACAGCTACAAGGAAAAGTGAGAACGCCGAACCACTGCATCATGTGCTGGCTCCGCATCGCCAAATATAGGAGTAACCCGTAGCGACCAAAAGACGCCATTCGATTAGCAGAACAAAAGGACGTTAATTATTCGCCGAGTCAATTTTTTCATATCTTTCAAAGCCGCTCTATTTTTTTGGTTAGATTTATACGCGCGTTACTTTCGAGACAATTTCAAGCCCGGAGAACCCCATTAACATATCGGTTTTTAGGCTCGCACAATAGATCGCGTAAACAAAAGTTCATTATGCTGACCTTCTCCCTGTCATTCGATCCAGCTCAAAAAGAGTACTTTTTAGGGTTTATTTGCAAATTAGCTGGAATTCACATCCCACAAAATCTGTTTAAACCAACAATGAATCGTTTGAATATAAAAGTAGATAACGATGTAACGTTGAGCACCATCGTTTTTGGTTCGCTTCCCATAAACTTTTTATTAGTTCACGGACTCGCATCAAACGCGCTTCTATGGAATGGCGTCGGTCAGTTCTTAATCGACCAGGGTTTTTCTTCTAACGCCGTTGATCTCAGGGGTCATGGTCTTAGTTCTAAGCCGTCTCATGGCTACACTCATGAAGACATCACCCGAGATCTAGCAAAAGTAGCACAGCATGTGATGAGTCCTGAAAGCACCGTCGTTTTGGTCGGTCAATCCTGGGGCGCCTCCCTAGTTGTGGACTTCGCATTGCGTTACCCCAACGTGGCAAAGGGATTGGTTCTTGTTGACGGAGGATACTTCGATTTGAAATCGCGGTTTACAACCTGGCAAGAGTGCGAAGAGCGTTTACGACCTCCAGACTTTTCTGGCGTTAGCTTCGCTACTGCAACAAAATTTATCGCTACCCAACATCCGACTTGGTCACAAGATGCAGTTTCGGCTACTCTAGCGAACCTTGAAGAGTTGGGCGATCACACGGTGCGAGCCCGACTATCTCTAACAAACCATCTAGCGATCCTTCGCGAGCTATACAATTTCACCCCCCTTGATTCGATCTCTCGACTCACAATACCTACAAGGATCCTCGTTGCGAAACAAGAGATCGACCTTTCGCCCGACAGTCGTAAAGAAGTCGACGAATTGCGAAATTTAAAGCATGTACGTTTCGACTTCTTTGCGAACGCCGATCATGACCTTCACGCACAAATGCCCGAGGAAGTTGCCCAAATAGCATTAGATGTATACGAACAAGCGCAGGTCGTGGCGTAAAAAATGCAAAAACGGTTTTTAATCCTCATGGGCTCCGGTGAGACGAGCCCGACGATGGTCAAGACTCACCGAGAAATATTTGCTGAACTTGGATCTCAAGTGAACGCCGTCCTGCTTGATACACCCTTTGGGTTTCAAGCAAATGCTGATGAAATCGCACAAAAAGCATCCGATTACTTTTGGCAGTCCACTCAAGTCAGGGTGCGAATCGCCTCTATGCGTGATGTCGCTTCAGCGACATCACTCGAATTGGAAACATTTTCTGATCAAGTAAGTAGTGCGGACTATGTATTTGCAGGTCCAGGAAGTCCGACCTATGCCCTTGAACAGTGGAAAATGTGCGGAATTGACACCATTCTTGCCAAGAAGCTAAACCGAAGTGGCGTTATTGCCTTCTCCTCTGCCGCTGTTCTAACTCTAGGCAGATACACAATCCCTATCTATGAAATATACAAAGCAGGACATCCTGTAATTCTCAAAGATGGACTCGACGTATTATCGTCTATCGGTCTAAAAGCACTGGTGATCCCCCATTTCAACAACACCGAGGGTCAAAGTCATGACACGCGCTTTTGTTACATGGGCGCACATCGTTTAGAAGTTTTGATCTCCCAAATGCAAGATGACACAGCCGTCATCGGAATCGACGAACACACCGGCATAGTGATAGATCTGGTCGAAAATACCCTGAAAGTAGTTGGACTTGGAACCGTGACCCTAATGAACCAAGGTAAGTCAGAAGTTCTGCCGACTGGGCGAAAAATAAGCTACTCCATGTTTTTGGAGATCATCGCCAACCTGGGAGGCTCGTATACGACTAGCAACAGTCCTCACCGAGTAGATAACGATCTAAGTTCTATAGGATTCAATCCAAAACCAACGACAGAAACCCTTCCGTTACTGGTGCTTACGGACGAGCTGGAACATCAATTCGATCTAAGTTTGTCCAAGCTCGACGCTACGAGTGCTCTAACCGCGCTGCTCGACTTGGAAAAATTGCTTGAGGATTGGCGAGCCGACACTGGACAATTAAACAGCGTTGAAAAAGGTCGTACTGTACTTCGCTCAATGATCAGTCGACTCTCTCCAAATCTTACCAAAGGTATGATTTCAAAAGAGTCAGTACTAGGGCCAGCGATCGAAGCACTGTTGGAATTGAGGGCGATTGCACGGCGTGAAAAAAGATGGGGCGATGCTGACCTTATTCGCGATAGACTCGATAATCTTGGAGTCTTGGTTCGGGATACTCCTAAAGGCATCGAGTGGTTCCTAAAGGAGCATTCCGAGGATGATTAGCAGGGATTCGAGGTTTCGAACAATTTCTTGCTAACTCCAAAGGCTTCTTGCCCCCATCGTCTAGTGGCCAAGGACGTCGCCCTTTCACGGCGGTAACACGGGTTCGAATCCCGTTGGGGGTGCAGCTCCAACCACGCATGCGCACCGATGCAACAAGGCATCAAGAACGTGTCGGGATTGGCGAATGCTTAGCCAGCTGCGCTACTTCGAATTTCCAACTTGTACATATTCCTTTTTGTCCACAATAAATGAACGTATTGACCACATAATTAATTAACAAACTATTTGGTTCTGCGCAACCTATGAAACCTTATGAATCTCGGAAAATGCAAAGGATCTAGAGCAAAAAAATAGTGTTTCCTATCGATTCTTAGAAATTTGCGGTTAGCTCAACTGTCCCTTTGTTGTTGGAGGTGCTACATATCGGCCATTATCCAAGCCGTAACTCGATATGAACGCCGGTGATGAGGAGTATTTTATAAAGACTGATAACGCGAACAGCCAAATAACGATGTCGAAGCAATCTGATTTTTGCATTACAATGTACGACAAATATTTGGAATATCAAGGGCAATCATATTATATTTTGCGTTACGACACGATACCAATGGGTCGGTCGCTAAGCTGAAATATCCTGCTGATTGAACCTATCGTTCATTCACACTTTGGACCTGTGGTGCAGCTTGGAGTGCACGCCGGCCTGTCAAGCCGGAGGTCGCGGGTTCAAATCCCGTCAGGTCCGCTGGTGGTTTATGCCGCCGTGGTCGGGTAGCTCAGTTGGTAGAGCACACGCCTGAAAAGCGTGGGGTCACCGGATCGAAACCGGTCCCGACCACTTTGACTCTCTAGATCAAGTACTCCAGAAAATCTGGGGCGCATTAGCAGCCGTGTTCGAGACTCTGTCGCAAAAAGTCTTATAGGATGCATTGAAAAGGCTAGAAACATTTGTGTTTAGGGCTAATTTCTAGTTTATTTGCCAGTATTATTGACCCATCCCGTACCGAACTACGCCGTCCTTTCGCGCCGCCTCAGCTACCGCTTGAGCTACCAACATTGCGACACTTCGGTTAAAGACTGATGGAATGATATAGCTTGGAGCCAGTTCCTTATCTGACACACAAGACGCGATGGCATCTGCAGCAGCGAGTTTCATGGATTCAGTTATCGACATAGCACCTGCGTCTAACGCGCCGCGAAAGATACCTGGGAAGCACAAAACATTATTAATTTGATTTGGATAGTCGCTTCGTCCAGTTGCCACAACACTTACTAGCCCCTCTATTTCTTCGGGCCTGATTTCAGGTTCAGGATTCGCCAATGCGAAGACGATAGGACGAGAACCCATCTTGGCAATGTTGTCTCTTGACAACACTTTTGCTCCAGACACTCCAATAAAAACATCAGCACCTGGTAATACGTCTGATAGTGACCCGTGGCGCTTATTAGAATTAGTATTAGCAGCCAACCAATCCTTAGCGCCGCCAAGCTCGGGTCGATTTTCAAATATTGCACCGTGGCGATCCGCCACAATTAAGTTTGGCACTCCCGAACTGCTTAGAATCTTTGCAATCGCCACACCCGCGGCCCCCGCACCCGAAATTACAACCGTTAAATCAGATAGTTTCTTGTCAACTACCTTCATCGCATTTCTAAGTGCCGCTAACACTACAACCGCGGTACCGTGCTGATCATCATGAAATACAGGTATGTCAAGCCTTCTATTTAATTCCTCTTCAACTTCAAAACATCTTGGTGCGGCAATATCTTCTAGATTGATCCCACCAAACGTCGGTTCGAGCCTTTCAACTGCTTCGATCAATTCCTTCGCGCTTGACACATTGAGACAGATGGGAAACGCATCAATTCCGGCAAACTCTTTAAAGAGTTGAGCTTTACCTTCCATAACAGGCATCGCCGCATAAGGGCCAATATTGCCCAATCCAAGCACCGCGGTTCCGTCCGAAACCACAGCTACTGAATTTGCCTTAATCGTATAGTTGTGCACCTCAACGGGTTTTCGAGCTATTTCGAGGCATACCCGGGCAACACCGGGGGTATACGCCATTGAAAGGTCGTCTCGGTTTGCAATTGGCGTTTTCCCGACCACTTCAATTTTGCCATGCCAGTGCATCCTGAAGGTGCGATCTTGAATACTTACGACGTGGACTCCTTCAACATTTTCGACAATTTGCTTGATGCTTTGGGCATGTTCGTGATCGATAGCTAAAACCGTAATTTCTCTAATGATGATTTCGGAATTGACATCGACCAAATCAAGCCCCAAAATATTGCCCCCTGCCTCGCCAATGGCCGTCGTGAGTCGACCGAGCACTCCTGGATGATGCGATAACTGAGCGCGAATTGTTACGGAATGTGAGACATTAGGTATAGCCATAATCCACTACATTAGCCGGATCCGGTGCCAGTACGGGTGATCAGCAATTCTCAAAACAAACTAAACCAAATTTGCATAAGTTAGTTAACAATTGTGAACTTGAGATGTCAAGAAGACATAAAGTGGGACTAGTGTCGGTCACGGGTTCACTTCAGTGATGCAAAGGTGGAGATATGGCATTTTTTAAACGATCTCAAAAAGCTCATAAAACTGGTGGTAACCAAACTCGCCAGACTCCAAACAAGTTTGGGTCTAAAGATAACCCTATATCTAGCGGTGCACAAAGAAGTGAAACGGATAATTCGACGCGTACAGACGCTAGCACGTTACCTCCCTCGTCGCAAAACAGTGACATTGATGAAAAGCCAACTACCACCAACACCTCTTTACGTGATAACCAGCTGCCAGAGGATAAGACTTTTGATACCACTAGCGTGGGTCTGGACTCCAAGAATGTATCACTCCAAGTAGAAAACGACGAATTACCTGAAACCAATAGGCACAAAAAGCTTGGGCTTAGCGACGCCGACGTAGTTTCCATGTATCGTTTAATGCTTGAAGCTCGCATCTTAGATCAAAAGATGTGGGCACTCAATAGGTCCGGCAAAGCCCCGTTCGCAATTTCCTCGCAGGGACATGAAGCCACACACGCAGGAATAGCACGAGCGATCATTTCTGGCACCGATTACGTATTGCCTTATTACCGAGATTTAGGACTTATTTTAGGTCTGGGTGTATCTTCTGAGGCAGTTTTACTCGCACATCTGGCCAAAAAGAACGACAAAATGTCCGGTGGGCGCCAAATGCCAAACCACTGGAGCGTCCCAGAAAAAAATGTAATCACAGGTTCTTCGCCAATCGCCACCCAGCTACCTCACGCCGTTGGAGTCGCTCTCGCACTAGAAATGCAAAATAAAAGTGCCGTGGTTTTTACCACTTTTGGGGACGGAGGAGCTTCTAAAGGTGATTTTCACGAGGCCATGAACTTTGCCGGCATTCACAAGCTCGGGATAGTATTTATTTGCGAAAACAATGGCTATGCGATCTCGGTGCCACTTGAACTTGAAAGTGCTGTCCAAGATATCGCCACCAGAGGAGCCGGGTACAACATCTACTCGGTCATAGTTGACGGCAACGATGCGCTTGCGGTCTACGAAGCAGTTTCAGAAGCTCGGGCTCGCGCATCCGCAGGGTTAGGACCTACGCTTATTGAAGCCAAGACTTATCGGTTCCTGGCTCACACTTCTGATGACGATGATAAAACATACCGAACAGCCGACGAAGTCGCTAATGCTCGCGCTCACGACCCGCTCCTTAGATTCGCTCAATATCTAATAGAGTCAGAATTGGCATCTCAAGACAACCTCGATGCCATGGCTAATGAAATTCAACAGTCAATTGACGCAATAAGCGCTCAAGTTGCCGCGCAAGAAGATCCGGATCCCACAACGGCTAAGGATCTAGTTTTTAGAAAAGATATTTCTTTTAGCACTCCAGCGCATAGCGAAACGAATGCTGAAGTTGATTTGGGCGAGGAAATAACTTTAATTGATTCAATTCGACTTACTCTGGAAGAACTTTTGGACGAATTTCCAAACGCAATGATCCTGGGTGAAGACGTTGGCAGGCGTGGCGGCGTCTTTAAAACGACCGATGGTCTGCAAAAAAAATTCGGCACTAAAAGGGTACTTGATACTCCCTTGGCAGAGTCAGGTCTCGTTGGGATTGGGATCGGTCTTTCAATGAGTGGCATCTTGCCCATTGTAGAAATACAGTTTGCGGATTTTATCCATTCTGCGTTTGACCAAATTGTTTCCGAAGCAGCCCGAATACATTATCGATCGCTAGGCGCCTATAACGTTCCCCTGGTAATTCGAACTCCATTTGGCGCCGGTGTACACGGCGGACTCTATCATTCTCAGTCGATTGAGACTTTTTATTCGCATGTGCCCGGCATAAAAGTGGTAGTACCTTCAACCATACAAAATGCCGCTGGATTGCTTAGAGCAAGCATCAAAGACCCAGATCCGGTATTATTTCTTGAGCACAAACGCGGGTATCGCCTAATAAAAGGCGCGCGAGCACCAAAAGGGTACGAAATCCCAATTGGACGAGCCGAGGTAGTACGCAAAGGTACCGATTTATCGATCATAACCTATGGTCTAATGAGGCATTATGCGCTAATGGTAGCTGAATCCCTAGCAGAATCCGCCAGTATTGAAGTTATCGATCTTCTTAGCATTTCACCTTTAGATTCAGCCACAATAATCGAGTCGGCTCGGAGGTGTTCCAAGGTACTTGTAGTTCACGAAGACAACCGTGACTTTGGAGTTGGAGCAGAGGTTAGTGCCATAATTACTGAAAACGCCTTCTACCATTTAGACGCTCCAGTGGCGCGTTTAGCACCTGGTCCATATCCGATGACACCATTCTCGCCGGTGCTGGAAAATGCTCTGCTAATTACCCCAGATACAATTAAAAGCGCCGTTCTTGATTTGCTACGCGCGTGAGCCCTTGAATACTTATTTCTTCAAATCAAGAAGTAGTCCGCGCACTCGCTCCACGATTTCGTCGCGAATTATGCGCACTTTTTCGATCGGTTGTCCAGCTGGATCTGCGAGCGCCCAATCAAGGTAGGTCTTTCCGGGAAAAATAGGGCACGCGTCACCGCATCCCATAGTTATGATGACGTCTGCTTGCTTGGCGCCATCGTAGGTCAAGGGCTTTGGATATTCCTGCGATATATCAATTCCAATTTCCGACATTGCAGTCACAACTGACGGATTCAATGCCGAAGCGGGTTCGCTTCCAGCTGATCTCACCACAATTTCACCGTTTGCCATTTGATTTAAAATGCCTGCGGCCATTTGGCTTCGTCCGGCATTGTGTACGCACACAAATAGCACCTCTTTAGCTTCATTTCCCACTCCGAATCTCCTTGGCTATTATATAGATCTTTGTCGATATAATAGCAGATGACTGATATGACTCCGCTAGTATATTGATACTTATCTATATAACAAATGGGATGTCAGATGTTGCCCAGCATTAACCTTGAAAAATCAGCTGATCAAGTTGTGCGCGACGCATGCGCCTACAACCCGAATGTTGTAAATGCGGACGAAAATAACACTGACCGACTCGCGCAACTTCTTGTTGCATTCGCTGATCCAATACGACTTAGACTCATTTCAATAATCGCAAGCACTCCCGAAAAAGAAGTCTGCGCATGCAGCTTCGTGGGAGACCTTCATCGATCTCAACCAACCATTAGTCACCACTTAAAGACGCTGACCGCGCTCGGAGTTTGTAAAAGTGAACGACGTGGACGATGGATTTGGTATTCACTCAATAGCGAAATAATCCAAGACATAATAGTACAACTTTCCAAAATTACTGAGGGATCTCAAGCATGAGATTTTCTAACTTGGCGAAAGCACCCCTACCAGTTCAAGTGACATACCTCGCGTTGTCCAATCCAATGGATTTGATTAGACACACCAATATATTGTGGTGGCCCAAATGGTAACTGCGCTGGTAATTTTTGTGATCACACTCGCACTGGTAATCATCCAACCCAAGGGACTAAAAATTGGATACAGTGCTTTAGCCGGTGCATTGGTAGCACTCGCACTGGGGGTGATTCACCTACAAAATATCCCGGTTGTCTGGGAAATAATCTGGAATGCGACGCTCACGTTTATTGCACTGATCATTATTTCGCTAATTCTAAACGCCGCCGGATTCTTTAAGTATTGTGCGCTATATGTGGCCAAGTGGGGGAAGGGAAGCGGCAGGCGACTTTTTGTCGCGATTATTCTGCTTGGATCAGCGATATCAGCAATCTTTGCCAACGACGGGACGGCTTTGATTCTCACACCAATCGTCATTGAAATCCTCTTTGCCTTAGGTTTCTCCCAGAGTGCAAGTTTCGCTTTTATCATGGCAACGGGCTTTATCGCCGATACGTCGAGTCTTCCATTAGTGGTCTCTAACTTGGTAAACATCGTATCTGCAGATTATTTCCATATCAGTTTTGGTAACTTCGCCCGAGCTATGGTACCAATTGATTTAGTTTCGATCGCAACAAGCCTATTGGTTCTTTTTATCTACTTCAATAAACGAATTCCGCGAAAATACCAAAATGACGGTTTACCCAATCCAAAAGACGCAATATTTGATCCACTTACTTTTAAGGCAGGTTGGGCTGTTCTGGTAATACTCATGATCGGATACTTTGCCGCTGCACCACTAAGGATTCACATTTCTGAGGTTGCTGGGATCGGTGCGGTCATACTTTTAATCGTTGCTGGTCGTAAGGCAACGAGACCAGTCAATGCGCTAGTGGATTCCAACGAGCAAAATAACTCGGATTCAAATTCCGCCAAAGCAATAGATGTAAAAAAAATTGTTATGGAAGCGCCGTGGCAAATCGTGTTGTTTTCGCTTGGCATGTATTTGGTCGTATATGGTCTCAAAAATGTCGGATACACAGCCTATCTAACTTCGGCTATCCAATATTTCTCCCGAATCAGCCCACTCGCGTCGGCTTTAGGAATCGGATACCTGATCGCAATACTTGCATCCATAATGAATAATATGCCTACCGTACTAATTGGAGCTCTCGCAATTGGATCGAGCCATCTTGGCCATCAAGCGACCACTGTCGCCGCGTATGCGAACGTAATCGGATCCGATCTTGGTCCCAAAATCACGCCCATCGGCAGTTTGGCTACACTATTATGGCTCCACGTCTTGAAACTCCGAGGATTTGAAATTACTTGGGGTCGTTACTTCAAGACTGGGATTGTTCTAACGGTACCCGTTCTACTAGTGACCCTTATCAGTCTGGCAGTATTGCCAGGGGGATAGCTCCCATCAAACAGCTCGCACAAAGCCACGATTTCGCGCCAAATTTTACGTACAGTCGCCGATAGCTTTTCTTTAGCGGTTTATCGCCATTGCGTCTCGGATCTCTTTTTGATCGCACTCGAAAATGGATGGACTACTTATATCTAAATTCCACTTTCGTACCCGAACCCAAGTTCTGGTGCGGTGACAAGTGGGATGAAGTGCACGCTATTTTGGGCCATCATCTCTTCAACTGTTCCACCGCGGTCCACGATTGCAAGTGCAATTTTCACTTTTGCCCCGTTAGCCTCAGTAACTTTATATGCTTCAAACATAGAATTACCCCTGGTAACGGTGTCTTCCGTTATTGCACAAGTCGCCCCAATGGGAAGCATTCCAGCAATTCGTCCACCAGCACCATGATCTTTAGTCTCTTTGCGTACTGAGTAGGTAAATAGATTGCGGCCAATTGTATTCGCAATTGCGCCTACCGTAAAAGACACGGGATCGGCTCCCATTGTAAGCCCACCAATTGCATTTATCTCGTCACTAAGCAACTCAATCATTAGTGACGCAACTAACAACATTCCCTGGGGGTGACAGGCAGTCATCTTAGAATCAATAAACCAGGAACTTTTCTTTCCTGATTTTAGGACAAAGTCGCCTCGGCGAATCGAAAATTGCTCGAGATGGCTTATCAAAAGGCTCTTACGGGCCTCACTCGATTGCGAAAGAACCTCGGACATGCCGATCGGATACCTATCGTCCAGCAAATTCGAAACAGACAATTCATTTCCCATCCACAACCACCGAACCATTGCCGGGCACTAGCGATCCAATTATTGTTGCAGAACGACCGTGAGTCCCCACTTGAGCGATGACATCCTTAGCTATATCGGGTGATACCACAAGAATCATCCCAACGCCCATATTAAAGACCTTGAACATTTCTGCTTTTTCGATTCCGCCGCGTTGTTCAATTAGTGAAAAAATAGGCGGCACATCTATTTTGCTTGACAAGATTATGGCTGATAAGTGCGTCGGCAACACTCGATTAAGGTTTCCGGGGATCCCACCACCAGTAATGTGAGCGGCGGCATTTATTTCGAATTTTGACGCTAGGTCCAATAATATCGGACTATACAAAACACTAGGGTCGAGCAACTCTTCGATTATCGGTCGGCGATTTCCAAAGTCACAACACTCATAAGCAAGTTCAGTAAATTTTTCAGCTTGAGATACGTTGTGCGAATCAGCAAACTTACCAAAAATTGCAGTTCTAGCTAGGCTAAAACCGTTCGATCGAAGGTTTGGAGAGTCAATTCCCACGAGCACGTCGCCCTGGCTAACCCGGTCAACGCCCCAGATGCGATCTTTTTCAACCACACCTACCACAAAGCCCGCTAAGTCGAACGAGCCATCTGGCATTGCTCCGGGATGTTCCGCCATCTCACCGCCAATAAGCGCAGCCCCACAAATCTTGGCACCCTTTGCGATTCCAGAGACAATCTCAGCGGCAATATCTGGTTCTAACTTGCCCACAGACAGATAGTCAAGAAGAAAAAGTGGCTTCGCACCTAATGCTGCTATATCGTCAACACACATTGCCACAAGGTCGATTCCAATAGTGTCGTATTTTTGAGCTTGAGCTGCAAGATAGGCCTTAGTCCCCACCCCATCGGTTGAAGAAACCAGCACGGGCTGGCTCATAGACCCAAAATCTGGCTCGAATAATCCGCCAAAGCCACCGATCGATCCTAAAACCCCGGCAATTTTAGTTTCAGACACTACTGATTTAATCTTTTCAATCGCTTGTTCACCCTTGGAGATATCTACTCCGGAACCCGCGTAGGTAAGTCTATCGATCATTGCTTGCAAAAACCCTAAGACTCATCTCTCTCAAAACAATAGATAATCTTGTCAATTAAAGACCCACCGCGGGCTTGGTATGCATATATATCGGCACCTCTACTGGGTATTCCCCAGTTAGACAAGCGGCGCAATAACCATTGTCTTTAAAGCCAATTGCCGCCTTTAGATCCTCCAGATCAAGGTAGGCAATTGAATCAACCTCTAAAAACTCACGAATCTCATCCATTGAGCGAGTAGCGGCGAGAAGATCTGGCCTAGATGGGGTGTCAATTCCGTAAAAACACGACCATTTGTACGGAGGAGACGATATTCTCAAATGCACCTCAGTTGCTCCGGCTTCGCGCAAAAGCTTTACCATCGCCTTTGTAGTAGTACCTCGTACGATCGAATCGTCGACAACAATTACCCGCTGACCTGTAATATTATCGCGGAGCACATTCAGCTTACGACGAACTGCGTCGACGCGAGAGGCTGGGTCGGGCGAAATAAACGTGCGTCCGATATATCGATTCTTCACCAAACCCTGTCCAAATGGTATGCCGCTCATCGCAGCGTACCCAACAGCTGCTGCAACACCCGACTCGGGAACTCCCATGACGATGTCAGCATCTACCGGCAAGGATTTGGCTAAATATTCGCCCATCTTGCGTCGAGTTGTATAAACTTCGCGACCTAAAAGTTGTGCGTCGGGGCGGGCAAAATAGACAAATTCAAAGATGCAAAGTTTCGGGTCAATAGTTTCGGCTGGAAACGGAGTTATCGATCGCACGCCAGTACTGTCAATCACTACCATCTCGCCCGGATCAATTTCTCGGATAAAAGTTGCGCCAACAACATCAAGGGCGGGACTTTCTGAAGCAATAACATAACCCTGTTCAAGCTGTCCCAGACATAAGGGTCTAAACCCATTGGGGTCTCTAACACCTATCAATCGGTCGTGATCCATTATCACAAGTGAAAACGCGCCATTCAGTCTGGGCAATACCACGTTCAAGGCATCTAAGAGTGCATCAGGTCGGCACTTTACTGATTCTGTGACCGCGCCAGGCTTGCTACCCAAGCCCCTGGCAATCTCTGTCGCAAGAAAGTGTGCAACCAGGTCGGAATCACTTCGCAAGTCGACAAACGAGATCCCTAGTTCATCGGCCAGTGCAAGCGTATTGGTCAAATTTCCATTATGCCCAAGAGCGATACCCGAGTCTCCAACCGCCCTAAAGACCGGTTGAGCATTGCCCCACGTAGATGAACCTGTTGTTGAATAACGTGTGTGACCCACGGCTAAATACCCAGGAAGAGAAAGTAAAGTTCGGTCGTCGAAAACATTCGACACCAATCCCATATTTTTGTACACGGTGATCGATTTACCATCACTTACAGCCATTCCCGCGGATTCTTGCCCGCGGTGTTGGAGCGCGTAAAGACCGTCATAAGTCGCGTGCGAAACCGAACGGGTATGAGGTGTTACACGTATTCCAAATACGCCACACGCTTCTTCGGGTGAGTCACCGTCTTTTAAGCCACGATAATTGTTGTCAAAGTCGCAGTTCAAGTCCATCACATCTTCCCGTTCGAGGTCAATTCATGCCCTACGATGGTTATACAACTTGTAACGAATTTACCTGTAGCGAATTCCGAACTGCTCGAATCGTGATTCAACCACGATCATTAATTATCCTTTGCAGGGCAAATTAACACTAAGTCGGTGCGGTTCGAAAAAGATCTAGGATAGTTACATCTATAGGCTAATTGCCAAAGGAGGGCAATGGTGATAGATCTTCATGTTCATTCAAATATTTCTGACGGATCAACTTCCCCTGCCGAGGTCATAGAACTCGCACACGAGGCGAAGTGTACTGCAATTTCGCTTACTGATCACGATACCTTTGCTGGCATCCCCGAAGCGACCAAGCGAGCTGAGGAACTCGACATTGAGCTAGTGCCAGGGATAGAACTGTCATGCACTCATGAACGTGGCACTATGCACATGTTGGTGTATTTCTGTCAAGACGGGGATTCTCCACTAGGTATGGCGCTCACAAAGCTTCAAGAGGCGCGATTGAATCGAAACCACAAACTTGTCGAACTGATGGTCAATGATGGAGTTGACATTTCCTATGAACACCTAGTCCGCGAAGCTGGAAATCAAGGGATGGGTAGACCACATTTTGCAGCGATTCTAGTACAACAGGGTCTGGCAAGAAACGTCGACGATGCTTTTGACAAATTCCTCAATGTTGGTAAAAAGTATTACATCAATAAAGAGACGTTCTCGCCTAAAGACATAATCCTTCTCGCCCTTCAATCGGGCGGCTTGCCGGTACTAGCACATCCAAATACGACTACTGACAATCCAGTGCAACTTTCCGAGATCGTCGAGGAACTAACCTCCTATGGTTTGGTAGGCTTAGAAACTTATTACGGAAGATACACACCAACAGAGCGAATGACGTTGTTAGGTTTGGCTCGAGCGAATTCCCTCATTCCAACCGGTGGGAGCGACTTTCACGGGTCATATAAACCCGATCTGCAAATAGCAATCGGTAGGGGCGATCTAAAGGTACCACCCGATACGCTTGATCACCTAAAGAGCCGCCATAAAGAGCTGGTTACAAATCCATAACGTTTGATTGTCCAAAGTCAAGCTTTGGTTCTATTTTTGTCGTGCCAATTTGGCGCGCACTGAGCCCATGGCGCACAAAGAATTCAATCACTTTATTTCCGGATTTTGCCGCGACGACGATTCGTGACGGAGACTCACTAAAAAGAAACGACGTGTAATTTTGCTCTGCAATCTCAAACAGGGAAAATCCCGCATGCGATTTACGAGCCATCTCGTATAGACAAAGAGCTAAACCACCGTCAGAAACATCGCTCAGCGCTGTTACCTCAAGCTCTCGAGCCTCGTTTACGAGGTCAATCGTAGCTGAAATTAACTTACGGTGTATTTCGTAATCCACAGGAGTAAGACTCCCGACAGTAATTCCAAGATTGACCCACGCCAACCTCGAACCCGCAAGCCCAGGAGCAGTCTCGCCCACAAGGATTAAATCCTCCCCCGGGCCATAAGCCTTGCCAGGAGGTACGATCTTTAGATCAGCTACCAGGCCAAGGGTCGTAAGCACTGGTGTGGGCTCGATACTTTTACCATTGCTTTCGTTGTACAGACTTACATTGCCCCCAACTACAGGAATTTCTAGTTCAGTCGCTGCGACAGATATGCCATCAATTGACTCGGAAAGCTGCCACATCACCGTCGGATTCTCTGGGTTACCAAAATTCAAGCAATCGACCATACAAGTTGGCGTCGCGCCTACAAGCGCGACGTTTAGAGCTGACTCAGCCACTACAAGTTCAGATCCAATTTTTGGATTTAGCTCGCACCAGCGCGAATTACCGTCAGACGAAAGTCCAATGGCCTTGGTCGTATAACCCACTTCGGCAGAACCCAGCCGTAGTAATGTAGCGTTGTCTCCCGGTCCTACTACCGTATTGAGGAACAATTGGTGATCGTATTGG
>JAJYGT010000087.1 GCA_021785005.1 Actinomycetes bacterium | reverse complement strand
CTAATCGTCTTGAAATGCGATCCTTTTAATGCCGTAACCTTGTCATGGGCTCGCGCGTAATTGTTTTTCGTGGTCAGATTCATAAAAACTAACGTTTATTTTTACTGGTATCAAACGCCGATAATGGGAAGTAAAACTAGCGCTGAGAATATTGTCAAATGACGTCGTACGCAAGTCGTCTTGAAAAATTCGTGTGAGATTTGAACTGAGTCTTATCAGTGAAATATCGCTCCAAATAAATCTACCTCAAGAATTAGCTAGCGATTCTGGGTAAATCCCGGCGCGAGCTATCAATCCTGGAAGTTCTCTACCCATCTTTCGGGTCAAAGATTCATTCACTGCGATCAGCATGTCGAGATCGAGTCCAGTGTCGTAACCAGCTCTTTCTAACATAAACGCTAAATCTTCCGTGGCAATATTTCCCGTAGAACGCGGTGCAAACGGACAGCCGCCAATCCCACCGATTGAAGCGTCAAATATTCTTACTCCGCGACTTAAAGCTGCAAATACATTCGCGTAACCCGTGTTTCGAGTATTGTGAAAATGGCATCGAATCGCCTTTTCATCGCCCAGGATATCGCTGGCGAGCGCGACACTCGCTTCAACTTGTGGCGGCACTGCCACTCCAATGGTATCCGCTAAAGCAACCTCTTTTACGTTTATGCTCGCCAAATGTCGTAGTATCGACGAAAGTTTTGTCAACGAAACTTCTCCTTCAAAGGGACAACCGAAGGCTACCGAAATTGTAACCCCTAGAAAAATGTCGTGTTCGTGCGCCAAAGAAGCAACTTCTTCTAGCACCCTTAGAGATTCGGCCACGGTTGAGCCTTGATTTGCCTTGCTAAAAGCGTCGGTGGCAGCAATCACGAAGTTGACGTCGCGTATTGGTGTTTCGATAGCTCGTTGCATACCGCGCATGTTCAATACCAGCCCAATTGCTTTTGTCAATGATAATTTACTGAGTCCTGCCACTACGTCATTTCCATCCGCCATCTGCGGTACGCGAACTGGATTTACAAAGCTTGCTACTTCGATCCGGCGAATTCCCGCGTTGACCGAACCTTCAATTAAATCGATCTTTTCCTTGGTGGAAAATTCCACTTGCTCATTTTGTATTCCATCGCGAGCAGACACCTCAACGATTGTCACCCTTTGAGGCGCATCAATCGACGCCGGCAAATTAGCCATTTATCTCTCCACTGGCAAAAACACCCAAGAACAATAATCTCTTTGTCCGAATCACGTCACTCGGCAAGACATCCAAAGGCTAACAGAAGCAGAGCCGGTGCGCCACGGGTTTACCGAGTTGTCATGATTATCCCAACATAAAACTGCGACACATTCAAAAACTGAAGTAGTGATACGATCTTTTTGACCGGCAAGTCCATAATCGCTTCGATGAACCTACCTAGAGTTAGACTTGGATACTGAACCACTGTAGGCGAGTACGATACCCTCTTTGCATGAAACGAAAAGTAAGGCTTTGACCGAAAACAAAAACCATCCGCTAGTAACGGCTCTCGTAATGTCTACTGCTGTCGCTTCCGCACTTGGTTTTGCCAGATTTGCCTATGCGCTAGTACTTCCAGCTATGAAAACAACACTTCATTGGAGCTATTTCGATGCCGGAACGCTCAACATTGCGAATGCTATTGGATATATGGCAGGGGCGCTCTTTAGCGCAAAGGCCGCAATGGCAATTGGCACCAAGCGTCTTTACTTGATCTCACTAGTTATTATCGCTGCAACAACTCTTGCCCCTTCGCTCTCGCCAAATATCGTTCTTTTACTGGTCGAGCGGGCTATCTCGGGTATTTTCGGTGCGGTGGTCATGGTCACAGGTGGAGCGCTGATAGCTCATTCGAATTTTCGTCACCCTCACCGAGTTTCAACGACCGCGCTCGGTATCTACTTTGGAGGAGCTGGGCTCGGCATTGCAATTTCAGGCGGTCTTCTACCTGCATTAATTTCTCATGAAGGTTACAGTCGATGGTATCTCGCCTGGCTGGTTCTGGGAGTGTTGTGTGTGGCTGCATTGATAGCAAATTATTTTGCAGTAAGTGAACTTTCGAATCCAACGTTGCCAAAAACAGTATACGAACTCGTGCCTCTAAAACACTTTCGTCCCACATTTTACGCCTACGCAATATTTGGTGCCGGATACATTTCGTTCATGACCTTCGTAGTGGCGTATTTAAAGCAGCAGGGCACTTCCCAGATCTTCATAACCGCTTTCTACGTAATACTTGGAGTCTCCGCATGGATTTCGGCTTTCTTGTGGGACCGTCCGCTAGAGGCCTTGAAAAAGGGATACGGCCTAGCAGCCACCCTAGCATCGGTCGCAATCGGCACTCTAATACCAATTTACAGTCAAAGTCGAGCATTTGAAATACTCTCTGCATTTTTCTTTGGGTTCGCACTCATGGCCGCGACCACCGCCGTTACGCGAATAGCCCAACGCAACGCTCCTCCGTCAAACGTTACGAAACTTTTAGGACGCGCTACGTTTTTTATAGGCGCCGGCCAAAGCATCGGTCCATTTGTCACGGGAATACTGGCTGATTCTTCACAAGGTCTACGGTTAGGCATGCAGGGCGCATCGATCTTATGTCTAATTGCAATCGTAATTGCGCTGTTTCAAAAAGATAATTCGCACTCCACAATGGCTAGGCCTAACGCTAATAGTATTGGAAGCTACCGCTAGATAAATTCCAATGACCCGCTAATGCTCGTGACTTTTAAACTCAACACGTAACAGCAGCGCGCTTCGACCCCAATGGTTACGTAGTCTTTGAAGATACTTTACCGCACCACAATGTTGCGACTTGCCTTGGATTCCTGTGACCAATCGGGTATTGTTCTCCGTAATTTACGAATGTCATAGTCATATTCAAAGTGCTAATTCTCTATCCGTAGAATTCTCAGGCGCTGCGTGTGTCTGAATGCAGCTTGATCCTCGCACCAGTTGAATCACGCACTTCAGCTACTCGCCCAAACTCAGTATCAGATCCAAATTCAACAATCGAACCTCCCACTTTCGCGACAGTATCTACCGCGACGTCGACATCTTCTACCTCAAAGTAAATGCGCCATCCATTTTCTGACACAGCGATATCAATCTCCGCCACACCTGCGCAATCTCTTCCCAAGCTATCTTGAAGTACCGCGTACCGAGCATCGCCACTAGTTGTCATCAATCGGGACGTGCAGCCAAATACCTGTTGATAGAACTCAAGACTAGTTTCAAAGTTCGAAGTATTGAGTTCGAACCAGCTTGGAGTTCCAGGGGTACCTATGCTGGAAAAACCCGCGAATGTACCAGCTTGCCAAGCACCCAAAGTCGCTCCAGCTGGATCCGTCATCACCATTTGCGATCCAAGATCAGCGACCTGCATAGGTGGTGCGTCTATGGTAGCGCCATTTGCCTTAGCAATGTCGACTACTTTTTCTATATTGTCGGTAGCCATATAGATCTTCCAAGAGTTATTCGCTTTCATGTCACCCATGTCACCCATGCCACCCGCTACTGGCTGACCATCATTGGCAAACATAAAATATCCGCCAAACTCTGCACTAGGCGCCAACGCATTCCAACCCAGAATCTCTTTATAAAAACGACCGCTAGCCTCAACGTCTGATGTCCATAGATCTGCCCAACACGGCGCCCCTACACCAAGATTCGTCATTACACACCTCATTCTTCTAGCACACCACTGCGAATCACGTCATATGAGCACGATATGAAATCGATTAGCTACCGCGGGTAAACCGATCAACATTGCAAATCCCGACACCAAGAAGCCTTTTAGCCTTTTAGCCTTTTAGCCTTTTAGCCTTTTAGCCTTTTAGCCTTTTAGCCTTTTGAAAAGCAAAAGTGCACGCACCACTTAACCTATCAAATCGCCGCCAGAAATAATCATTTTTGCCACAAGTATTAGCCTTATCGTCAGAATATGCGAGCTAACAGCTGGTTCACAAAACTAAGAAGCACAAACTAGTGACAATTGAATTACTTTGACAATCAAACCGAACAACACACGCGGGATGAAATAGCGCTAGACACGCGTCAGAGGTAGTCAACGGTGTTCACAGAAATCCCAACTGACTCATTGACAACGTTGTCTGTTCAAAGTAGCAACCCAAGCCACACCCCAGACAAACCTAGGCGTTATAAACCTTGCCTTTGGTGGCTAAATTGTCCTTGATTGAATTAGGTTCGACGTAATACGAAATATTGACAAAATGATCGGATGTATTGCTGCCGAGTGGTTTCGAATGTAAATGATGTTTCTACGTTCCTGCACAATCTAAAGTGAGTCAGACAATCAAATTAGAGCTAACACAATCACCATCGGGACATAGATCAGTGGATGCAGACCCTGGGCAAGCGCCCAAACGGCAATTGAACGGGTCTACTGAAGAACTCCCCACTTAGGTACGTAAATTCTTGAATGTCCGATATTATCGATCTTCGTTGAATTGGTCAAACCCGCAGTGCGACAGAGATCGCGCAGGTCAAACACCGATGAGTTATCAAAACAATAATTTCTCTGATCCATATCTGGTAGAACGCTACCGCTTAGGCGAGATCTTTTGACACTCGAACAATGCACGCCAACTCCGAACACCAAAGTTCCTCACCCAATTGCCGATCAAATAGCAATTGTTCAATGCACATCTTTAGATATAGCGGCAACGTGCTATTTCTGTCGGAATCCCGATATTAGGTAAAGGCATAATGTCGGAGTTATGTTTTACCTTAGACAACTCTGACGCCACTAACCTGAATGGCCCCACTACCGCTCTCCAAATCTCCGCACTTGACGGTCGTATATGGATTTCATGATAAACGTAACCCTAAACCTTTGGATAACAACACCCTCGAACCGCTAAAGGACCGCTGCATAGTAAGGAAATTGCATTGCTAAATAAGTCCTGAAATTCTGATCTAAAGCCGACATAAATTAGGAAATGCGCAGTGACCCTAAACGACCATTGTTGCCAGCATTACCGGGTAGATCAAATTGCTAGTATCGGGTGGGTTGCCGACATTGGCGTAGTTTCCGTGGCTGATTCACACTTCCGTCATAAGCATCGTACCAAAGCACCCTGTCAGGGTCTGAGAAACTCGTTACCAGGCCAAGACCTTTTGAAGCGGCAAGCAGGATGCGAACTCCCACAGTCTGGGGCTAAAAGAAATTCCGAGCGCTAAAGGTCGACTTGTGATCGCAATCGCAGCGAGTGGAGGATCGGCTGATACGCCAGATTAAACCCACCTTTGCAACACGTTGTTGCACGCAAGGTTACAAGGTGTCCACCGAGCTCAGAAAAGATCGAACCACCTCCTCAAAAACCCTGGGTTGATCATATTGCACTCCATGACCAGCGTCTGGTATCAATTCGACTCGAATACGCGAGTTTAAGGATTGCAGTTCTCTTACTGTGTCAAGGGAGACTACACCAGCATCTCCAATGACAAAAAAAACCGGGACCTCGATTCTGCTTGTCAACTGGTGAAACTCCGGGTTCGGCGGCGTGAGAACATCAAACGCGCTCATTCGAGTTTGCAGCCTCGCGTTCGCTATAAGTTCTATGACCTCGGGCGAACGATGCGAACGCCGCATCTGCAACTGGTTTAACACATCGCGCTTATCTAATCTAAGAAGTTGGCGATGTTGTTCGGCTACGTCACTATCGCAAACTTCGCGCTGGCGTTGCGGACTCAAGAATGTCGGATCGACCAGGATAACACCGCGAATGATTCCGGCATATAGACTCCCAACAACGGCTGCGGTCATGCCCCCCATTGAATGCCCCAGCACAATCGGAGCAGTAAGACCAAGTCCTCGAACAAGTTCAATAACGTCGCTCGCGTGGTCCTCGTAACGGTAGCCGGACAGTGGCGCGCTCGAATTTCCGTGCCCTCTGGCATCCGGCATCACTACATCGTATTCATCCATTAATGAGCGCGCCAAAGGAGTCCAGCAGGCTCCGTTTCCAGCTAGCCCATGAAGCAAAATCAACGGCGGTTTACCCCCTCCGGTTCGTAGGTAATGGATGTTAATGCCATTTGCTTCGCAAAATCCGGTTGTCCAACTCGTCATCGACGTCGATCCTACCTCTGCCTCTGTGTGCATATTTGCTCTGTGTGCTAATATGAAAGTCCGGACATGGTGGCGACCACCATCATGTGATGATGACTAGCTTGAATTCCTTGGAAATTCTCGTCTCGCCCCTGCTCGTCAGTTTAATTTCGATAACCATCGAAAACTTCTCGACTTGTTGCGGCTCTTAACGCAACCCTACGTTACCTCTCCCGATCATGAAATCCTTGTTCTCTAGATAACTTTCGGAGTCGGTCAATTTCATCAAATTGTCTTTGACGGATCGAAGCCAAGTGTTGTTTGGAATCGTCATTCTCACGACGTCGATCTTTTGCATCATTTCGAGATTAGTTGGCTTTGATTTGGGTCTTGTCGTGGTTTTGGCGGTCTAAATCATTTGTCGGATTTGATCGTGACTTTGCCCAGTGCCCTTATCACCCTCTTCTTACGACCACTCGCCTTCAGGTCTTTGGTCTCTTTGGTTGGTTGTGGCCAAAGGTTGTCTTATTACTGGCAGCATTTCTTTCTTTATCTCTGAGTCAGTGGGTTAGAGCTGGTGTGTGACGGATTCTTTTAGCTAGAACGGTGACGCTAAGTACATTATTTGAAGATAATTGACCAAAGTGACCCCAGTGCGTTTAAGCAAGTTGGGGTTTCTCCAGCTAGCTAGTGCTGAAGAAGCACTAGCAGAGGCAATATCTACTCTTCTTCCAACATTACTGACGCCAAATCAGTCAGGTGTTTTTACACAGATTACGATTGATTATCTTTACTTCAAAATCTCAACCAATGGTTCTCGAAAAACAGCAGTGTAAGCCCAAGAACACGCAAGACTGCAAAGCCTAGGACAATTTGATGTTTACACTTGTTTCTTTGAACAATTTATCAGGCAAGCATCTGCGCAATTGAGCACTAAGTGATACAGCACTTTGAAAATAAAATCACCAATCCACACGAACATGATTGTCAACTCGGCACGTCGAAATAAGGCTTTGGATTACTTTCCAGGCTTCGCGATATATGAAAAGTCCAACTGTCACGACGTTGTAAAAAAATCGTCTCATCAAGGCGCCTAGATTCACCGATGCTATCATCATGAAGTAACATTGTCTACGAATTCGAACAGACGCAAAGATCAATATGATTCTGACAGCATAAAACAAGTGCACAGTGGAATCTTCCTAGGCGTTAGTGTTGCAATAGAAGCGCAGAAATGCACTTGTTCATAGGAGAAATTGATGGATTCATCACAGTGGGATGAGCGATATAGCGCATCAGAATTAGTTTGGAGCGCGGATCCGAACACATTTGTCCGCGAAACGTTCGCGGACACCAAGCCTGGCCGAGCGTTAGACCTAGGATGTGGCGAAGGTCGAAACACCCTCTGGTTTGCCAAATTGGGGTGGAAAGCAGAGGGAGTTGATTTTTCAGCGGTTGCCATTGAAAAAGCAAGATCTCTAGCTAATCAACAAGGCCTTGATGCACGTTTTACCGTTGCTGACATCACATCGTACGAACCTGAAAAAGAAGCTTATGAATCAGTAGTTGTTTGTTATATTCATCTCGAATGCACGTTAATGGAATCTATCTGGCAAATGGCCTTTAGAGCATTGGCACCAAATGGCAAACTTCTCATATTGGGTCACGATCTTGATAACCTCATCCACGGCACTGGTGGACCACAGGACTCGTCGGTCCTGTTTGAGCCAAACGATGTTCTAGAAGCCATACCCGATGCAGTTGTGATACGTTCGGAGAAAGTAACCCGAAAAGTGACAGATTCATTTGGACAGCCAAAAACTGCTATCGACGCACTCGTCATTGTTTCCAAGGAATAAACATGCACTAACCAGCTGGCATCAGGGGATGTCTCCAGCTGATTGTTAGACACGGCATCCCCCACTTGCATAATTTAGGTACAGTTCATAAACACTGCATCATGAGTATTATCTGACTTCGTCAAGCGACCGGATTATTAATTGACACGCAACGACTCCAGGTTTATCGTATACTCTTTTGGAATTCAACAAATATCTACTAGTTCATCACAATATTAAACACAAAAGAAAGACTCTATGCCGTGTTGACATCACTTGAGGACCGTGCAAAAGTACGCGCTGCAGCTGCTGCATATTTTACGACACTTCCCGATGGCGATGGTCGATCGATGCTCGGCTACACGATCAACTTACAAGACACTTGGAATGATCTACTGATTAAACTCCCATTAAACGCGTCAAGTTCTGTGCTTGATGTGGGATGTGGGTTTGGGATCTTGGCTCTGGAAATCGCAATGACAGCAGGGTCTAGCGTGACTGGCTCAGACATAAATCCAGAATTTATTGAAGGAGCGAAGAGCATTCAAAAAATGCTCATCAGTCAAGGAAATTTAGCAGATTCGTCTAGAGTCAGTTTCGAGACCGACGACATAATGACTCTGAGCGAATCTGATTGTTCGCACGACGTCATCGTGGTGAGAGAAGTATTTTCCTATGTCTCAAAACCCGACCTAGCGATGGATCATCTAGCACGCATTGTAAAACCAGGTGGAGTCGTATGTGTTGAAGACATCGATGATCGTCTTTATTTTACCTTTCCTCCCGCTTCAAAAGATTTCGACGTACTTTTTCAGGCCGTACGAGAGCTTCAGGCTTCTAGAGGTGGGGATCGCGAAGTTGGAAGAAAACTATCTGTGTATCTACACAATGCCGGATTTGAAGTAACAAATGTAATCACGATGACCGAGCCCATGCACGTCAACGCTGACCCAGCCAAGGGAGAACGACAGTTCATCATCAATCAATTGAGCACTTTGAAAACAAGCATTGTCAAAGCGGGGCTCCTTAGTGAACCAGAATTCGACGGACACATCAAAGCCATGCAAGAGCAAGCTCCGTCGCCTGAATTTCGAATGAACGGCAGAATTGCGGTTTTCGCTACTAAAGCGGGTTGAAATCTGCATATTAGCAAAACATTCACCATAACGCACGGGTAAAGTATCAGCGCGAGCCATCATCTCAAGCGTCCAGGACGAAGCGCGGTTCTTCAGAATTCGTTGCAACCCAACTTCTTCTGAGCATCGCGACTACAGCCGCTTGCAGCTCGTTGTGCTTCCAAGCGGCAGCATCTATCAATCGTTTGACTCTCGCAGCACTTCCTAATCCCCAATTCTGAATAACGATATAATTGCCAATTGTCGTGATCATATCCCTTTACACTCCGAAGAAACCCGACTCAGCCTAGAACCGACTTCTTACGCACCTCGATAACCTAGTAGTGACTCCATATAACGAAAACTTCACTCCGTACGTCGTGATTGGAACGGTGCAACATATACGCGATTGCAAAGACCCCATAGTCGCGAGCGTCGACCCCAAATCAAATAAACGCCTGTTCTTACCACTGTCTCCATCAATTTTGGCGCCGTCGGTCGAAGCTAGAATCATCCCAGTTGAAAGTCTTTACCGGTGTACTCATTGTGATAAGGTTGACAACCCTCTCCCAATGGTGAGTTCGGAAAATAAGTTGCGCCGGTTGACAAAGTCGCTGGTGTAAAGTCTTTTGAAATCGCCGACGATTCTAACAATATCCGACGGGTATTGACATGCCGAGACATTTTGAGAGACTATCAATTGGCCTGACCCAGAACACCGTGCCACCGCAATAGACATCGGCCACGAAACGCGTTAGGCGTCAGGACGTGCTCGTTTTGTCCTAAGCGCCCACAACTTGACCGAACTTGCCCAAGCGTACTTCTGATTGGTCAAGCAAATTCCACTTCGAGAGCAACTTAGTAGTCGTGGTGATACCGGTCGCGAAATTCCCCGGTGATGTTCGTGAAAGTGACTTGCCTTTTTAGGCCTATTGCGATGTTTTTACACCGTTTCTAAGTACCGATATGGGCGATTGGTATTCCCTCATGCCACGGCTTTGGCCATCGGATGGGATTACATTAAAGCGATGCGCCAACTTATCTAGGGTTGCTGCTAGTACCGACTCTAAAAATGCTTTTCCTTATAATGACGGCAGGCGGCTAACAAGTAAATCATTTGTCGACTCTTAAATAACTCCCGTTCAAGATCACATTACTTTGACATCGGTAAGAACTGGGCTTTCTGGCAACAGAGGTGCTTCTATTATTAGATAAAGCGGCATAACTAAAGAATTGGGTATAGCGACTTTTGAGGATGTTCGTAAACAATGTCGCCCATTTCACTTATTCATGGTTGCAGTTTGAAATAATATCGACTTCGTAAATAAGCTTATCAAATTCCGTTACTCGTTGAACTTGGCAAATTGTGTTACTAGCAACGCTTTATCGCTCTGTAGAATCAAACCTGTTAGCCGAGCTTAATCATGCAGAGCTTTGGCAAAATTAGGTAATTGTTGTCAGCGATATGAACTGGGAAAATATGTTTCATAAACTTTTAGTGGCCAATCGGGGAGAAATCGCGATTAGAGCGTTTCGGGCGGCATCCGAATTGAAAATCCACACGGTTGGCATTTACGCCTATGAGGATCGCTACTCGTTGCACAGGCAAAAAGCAGATGAAAGCTACCAGGTCGGAGTAGCTGGCCATCCACTTAGGTCGTACCTTGATATCGACGCCATTGTCAAGATCGCTCTCGAGTCTGGCGCAGACGCAATTTATCCTGGATATGGGTTTCTCTCCGAAAATCCCGCTTTAAGCGAGGCGTGCACGGCCAACAAAATTACGTTTGTTGGACCACCGACTAGAGCCCTTGAGCTTGCGGGCAGCAAAATCAATGCAATCACCGCTGCTCGAGCCGCAGGACTGCCTACGCTCAATTCCGTTGGACCAATAACTGCCAATCAAGATCTCACAGAAGTTATCAATGGTTTCACATTCCCCGTATTTGTAAAAGCCGCTGCCGGAGGCGGTGGGCGCGGTCTTAGGCGCGTGGAGCACCCACAGGACTTACCAAGCGCGATGCAATCTGCAATGGCCGAAGCACAGTTAGCTTTTGGAGACCCGACAATCTTTATAGAAGAGGCGGTAGTAGACCCTCGACATATCGAAGTTCAAATACTCGCCGACGCGAGTGGCAATGTGATTCATCTCTTTGAACGAGATTGTTCAATACAACGCCGCCACCAAAAAGTCGTCGAGATGGCTCCAGCACCCAATCTAGACCCAGCTTTACGTGATGCAATCTGCAACGATGCAGTCAAGTTTGCGCGTTCGATCGGATACATAAATGCCGGAACTGTTGAGTTCCTCCTCGACAAAAACGGACGGTACGTGTTTATTGAAATGAACCCACGCGTACAGGTCGAACACACGGTCACCGAGGAGATCACTGGCGTCGACATTGTCGCAAGTCAAATTCTTATAAGTTCGGGGCAGACTCTGCAAGACCTTGGACTCTTCCAAGATCGTGTTTCAATCCGTGGAACCGCGCTTCAGTGTCGTATTACCACTGAGAATCCAGCTGAGGGATTCAGGCCAGATACGGGCCGAATCACGGCTTATCGAGCACCCGGAGGTGCCGGAATACGACTTGACGAAAGCACGTATTCGGGCGCCGAAGTATTGCCTTACTTTGATTCTATGTTGGTGAAACTAACGGCTCGCGGGAGAAACTTCGAAGAGACTATAAAGCGCGCGGATCGCGCTATCAGAGAGTTCAGGATACGAGGCGTCGCAACTAATATAGGCTTTCTCCAGGCACTTTTGTGCGAATCGGACTTTCGCGAAGGTCGAATTGACACTTCCTACATTGAGAACCATCCAGAACTTCTGACAGCTCGAAGCGTTGGTGACCGTGGAACAAAACTGTTGACCTACATCTCGGATGTCTCGGTTAACAAGCCAAACGGAGTGGCTCCTAATACAATTGACCCAACAGCAAAGCTCCCCGATATCGACCTCAAAATAGCACCGCCAAAAGGCAGTAAAGATGCCCTTGTCGAACTTGGTCCCACAGGATTTGCAACCTGGCTTCGTGAATCCAATGAAGTTGCGGTAACCGACACGACGTTGCGAGATGCGCATCAGAGTCTCCTTGCTACGAGACTTCGCACCAATGACATTTTGGTTTCTGCACCATACATCGCGAGACTGATGCCTGAGTTGTTGAGCATCGAAGCATGGGGCGGCGCTACGTATGACGTTGCACTTAGATTCCTAAAAGAAGATCCTTGGCAACGCCTAGAGCGACTTCGTGAGTTAGTGCCAAACATATGTATCCAAATGCTATTGCGCGGTCAAAGCACAGTCGCGTATACCCCTCAACCAAAAGAAGTTGCTAAATCTTTTGTAAGACAAGCCTCCAAATCTGGAGTAGACATTTTCCGCGTATTCGATGCACTAAATAACGCGGACGCTATGCGGCCAGGAATCGACGCGGTGCTTGAAAATAACGCGCTTGCCGAGGGAGCTCTTTGCTACACGGGCGACATGTTGAATCCAAGTGAGTCACTATACACGCTCGATTACTATCTCAAAATAGCTGAAACTTTGGTCAGTTATGGAGTGCATATCCTTTGTATCAAAGACATGGCCGGTGTGGCTAAGGCGCCCTCAGTACGATCTCTGGTGAGTGCCCTTAGAAACGAATTTGAATTGCCAGTCCACTTTCACACCCACGATACAGCAGGAGGGCAGTTGGCTTCTTACCTAGCCGCGGTAGATTCTGGCGTTGACGCAATTGACGGCGCTAGTGCGCCTTTCTCCGGTACCACGAGTCAACCATCGCTTTCCGCCATTGTGGCAGCGTTGCAATACAGCAGTCGTCAAACAGCGCTGTCGCTCCAAAACACCTTATCCTTGGAACCTTATTTCGAAGCAGTGCGCACACTGTACAAACCGTTCGAGGCAGGACTAAATGCACCGACTGGTCGCGTTTATCACCACGAGATTCCCGGTGGCCAGCTTTCTAATCTGAGACAACAAGCGATATCTCTAGGTCTAGCTAATCAGTTCGAAACCATCGAATCTGTGTATGCGGAGGTGAATCGGATTTTGGGCAACATAGTGAAGGTGACTCCATCATCCAAGGTGGTTGGAGATCTTGCACTGGGCCTAGTCGCTGCTGGAGTCGATCCACTTGACTTTGAAAAAAACCCAGGCGCTTACGACATCCCTGACAGTGTAATTGGATTTCTTTCTGGCGAGCTAGGTACTCCAGCCGGAGGGTGGCCTGAACCTTTTCGCACCAAAGCGCTAGCTAACCGATCGACTCGATACCTCGGTCCGCAAGAATTGACTCCTGAACAACAAGAAGTTCTAGCAGGACCACAACCCAAAGAGATGCTAAACAAGATTCTGTTTCCGGGACCTACGCGCGATTACGAAGAGTCGCTTGAACAATACGGATTTCTAACAACCCTTGCTACCAAGACATTCTTTTACGGGTTGGAACCTGGAGAAGAGACCGCGGTCACCTTGGACCAGGGAGTCGAACTTTTCCTCGCTGTAGACGCAATAGGTGCGCCCGACGACCGAGGCATGCGCGACGTCTACTGTCGTTTAAATGGTCAACCTCGCGTAATAGCAGTTCGAGATCGTTCAGTTGAAAGTACCGCACCAAACAACGAGCGCGCGGATTCCAAAAATCCTCGCCATGTAGCTGCGCCATTTTCTGGGGTCGTCACCGTAGCAGTGTCGACAGGTGACGAACTTCAGGCCGGTCAGACAATAGCCACGATTGAGGCGATGAAAATGGAGGCCGCCATCACAACACCTTTGAGCGGAAAGGTCGATCGCGTTGTAACCAACGGACCCACAAAAGTCGAGGCGGGCGATCTCATTATTGAGATTTCGCTGGGAAGTTAGAATTTTACCGAACAATCGCCTTAGTGCTCGAATGTATCAATATATCGGCCACTCATGAACAGCAATTGGAGCTTTTTGGTGCGAGGATGCCCAAACATTATAATTTTCGACCCAAGACTGATGAAACTGCGCCTGCACGCCAGTAACTCGCTCCGGAGCAAAAGAAACTATTTCTGGAAATTTCCGAACAATCGCCTTTAGGACACTGTAGGTAACTTTGCAATCTTCGAGCGCATTGTGCAAATTACCCTTCTCAACTTTATAGTGATTGCTAAGTGCCTCGAGCGTTCTTCTGCCCGAGCGGTACGGATCGAAATGACGATCAAGCACCAGTGTATCTAAGATTGGTGCGCTAAATCCTAGCTCTTTAAGACCGGTACCATATACGGCTCGACTTCTTGCGTCAATCATGGAAAGATCGAAGCTTACGTTCATTCCAACCACATACCATCCGTTGTTCGAAGCACGCAAGAGCGAATCTAAGATGACTTTGAGGGCGTCCTCGAGAGGTATTCCGCATTCGCGAGCTCTTGCAGTAGATATACCATGTATCCTGGCTGCGTCATCTGGAATCTCGATCTTTGGATCAATAATTGAATACGCTTCGGAGATACAAGTATCTCGATCCATCGTCAAAAGTGCGTAAGAAACTGGTATATCGCTGCTTACGTCGACGCCGGTTGTCTCCAGGTCAAAAACCAAGAACGTGTTACCTAACAGCCAGTCATCATTCATTCCAAGTTTCAGATCATCAATCATTTCAACATACATGCTTGGTACACCCTCCGAGTCGTACTGCTCAACTTGTGGTTATGTCAAGTAAACTTGACCAGATAATCGTAAGTTGGTTTTCAACTGATACTGAATTACATATGTGTAATTTATTTATAACATTCAAGTGTAACAGACGCACTTTGATCCATGAACTTTTGGATTAGATTGCCGCAGTTTCCTCCGTAAGATGCCTAAACCGGAATAACTACGCTACGCGAGCTAGAATTAACCAAACCAATACTACACGTTTTGAAAACTGTCGACGAAAGATGGAAGCTTGACCAAGGCAACGAATGCAAAGCAGTCGCAGCAGTACACAAATCGCGCACCACGCCACGCGCTGAGAAAGCGGCCGACTGCGAGAAACTACATACGCTTAGCACGTCCAAAGCAATGGCTAAAAAACGTCTTAGTTCTGGCGGCCCCTGCAGCGGCGGGCAAACTCACCGATATTCATGTTCTACCTCAAACGATCGAGGCATTTATTACATTCTGCCTCGGTGCTTCCGGTCTATATATGATCAACGATTCCAGAGATGCCAAAAGCGATCGTTTACATCCAAAGAAACGTTATCGACCTATTGCAGCTGGTGAAATTAGCGAACGTGCTGGCGTCGTATTTGGAATCGCACTTTTAGGCGTTTCAATCGCTATTTCTCTTTTACTTGGCAAAGAATTTTTATTTGCAATTTTGGTCTATATCAGTTCAACCATTGCCTATACGTTTTGGTTCAAACATGAACCTGTATTTGACATATCGATCGTGGCATTTGGGTTTTTGCTTCGCGCAATAGCTGGTGGACTTGCCACCAACTTACCACTTTCCGTTTGGTTCCTGACTGTCGCTGCATTTGGATCGCTATTCATGGTGTCTGGAAAGCGCTACGCAGAGGTGGTAGAAACCGGTGAAGACGCCAGTTCCCATCGTCCGGTACTTTCACTTTATAGTCCAGCTTTTTTAAATTATGTTCGCGCATTATCGTCCGGCGTGGCCATTGCCGCGTACGGCCTCTGGGCGTTTGAAGGATTCTCTGACCCCAAAGGACAGTTCTTTATCCAAATTTCTACGATTCCCTTCGTAATTGGCATCTTACTCTACGCCCTAAAAGCAGACCAGGGCTTGGCAGGCAGTCCAGAAGATCTGGTACTTGGTGATAAAAAACTGATTGCGACTGGCTTGTTATGGGCTTTGGCAATTGGAATTGGAATCTATTATCCGAGGTTCTTCCATTAGGCCACTAGGCCACAGCAACTGCTATCAAGCGTAGCTAGAAACGTTCGGACATAGAATAGTTTTGCTGCGGAATTCACCTTAGCCACCAATTGATCGCGCCGGGACATTCACTCCAAATAAAGAAACGCAATCGGCAAAAAAAAGAAAATGGGTACAAATGACGTCCTCACCATCACCTACATCTAGACACACAAAGAAACAACTAATAAGTGGCTGGGGACGAACTCAGTTTGTCAGCTCCAACCTCGTCGAAGTCGGCCGCTCCAATGAATTAGACCAAATCACATCCATTTTCAGCGATTCTGCCACGCGGTTCGCGATACCACGTGGATTAGGTAGATCATACGGCGACGCAGCCCAGGTCGCAGGGGGTACGGTGATAGTCCAGCCCGACGATATCGATTCATCCACCATAGACGAAAATGGTGTTCTTAAAGTTTCAGGTGGTACTTCGCTGGATGCCATCATGAAAAAATACGTACCTAATGGGTATTTTGTTCCGGTCACACCTGGGACTCGCTTCGTAACTATTGGCGGAGCCATCGCAGCTGACATCCACGGGAAAAACCATCATATCAGTGGTTCGTTTGTCGACCACGTGAACACGATGCAACTAGCCGCTCCATCGGGCAACTTTAACCTTAGCGCTACTGAAAACGCCGATATTTTCTGGGCAACCGCGGGAGGTATGGGTCTAACTGGAGTAATAACAATGGCGAGCTTAAATATGCTTCCAATAGAAACTGCTTACATCAACATGGAAACCCGGCGCGCGAAAGACTTTGACGAGTTGCTTTCAGTTATGGCTGGGAGCGACGCCGATTTTCGATATAGCGTCGCATGGATCGACTGCATAGCCAAGGGAGCTTCAATGGGCAGAGGCGTCCTCACCAGGGGTGATCATGCCAGTCTTGACCAACTAGGACCCAAACAAAAGATTGACCCACTCAAATATCGTCCAAATTCCCGACTGGTTGCGCCGCCATGGTTTCCTCCCCATATCTTGAACTCGATGAGCGTTCGAGCATTCAACGAAGCGTGGTTTCTAAAAGCGCCGCAGTTACGACAAGACCAGATCGTTCCATTAACAAGTTATTTTCATCCATTAGATGGTATCCAAGGTTGGAATCGTATGTATGGCCGTAACGGATTCTTGCAGTACCAATTCCTGGTACCCGATGGCGAGGAAGAAGCGTTGCGTAAAATCCTAGAAAAGATTTCAAAGGCAAAGGTAGCTTCCTTTCTAGCGGTGTTGAAACGATTCGGTAAGGCCAATAGCGGTCTCTTATCTTTTCCGGCACCCGGATGGACCCTTGCGCTGGATATCCCTGTAGGGGCTTCTTCGTTATCCGACTTGTTAGATGAACTCGATAAAGATGTACTTGAGGCAAACGGGAAATTATACTTGGCGAAAGAGTCCCGTGCTTCGTGCGACACAATAAAACAGATGTATCCTAAACTAAAAGAATTTTCCCGCATCAAAGAAATAACCGATCCAAATGGCATAATCGTTTCAGATTTGAGTCGCAGGCTTTGCCTGACGTGACAGGTTGCAACTACCTAATCCGGGCCAATACTCCCAGTTTTGCTCTACCTCCCCTATGATATGAACGAACCCAAAAATAGGAGCTGTATTGTTTGACGCTATGCATACCCCCGACAACGTACTAATAGTTGGCGGATCTTCCGAAATTGGAGTCGAGATCGCTAAAGCTTTAGCGAAAAGAGGCTCTACAAAGTTTGTCCTAGCCGGGCGATCTTTCGAGACCATGCAACGCGCTGCAAATGAGATTTCTTCGGCAAATCCAGCGGGTGCAACTTCGGTTTCTGTCATTTACTTTGACGTGTTGGCCGAAAATGCAGTCTCGGAGCTAATAACCTCCACCACCGCCGAGCTCTCAACTATTGATATGACCATTTTCGCAATCGGCACTTTAGGAGACCAAGCACAGCTAGAAACCGACCTCAAGGCCGCCCAGGAAATCCTTGAAGCCAACTTTTCAAAACTCGCACCGGCAATACAAGGTATTGCAAACGTTATGGTTACCCAAGGCTTTGGCCACATCGTCGTACTATCTTCAGTCGCCGGCGTACGTGTTAGAAGATCGAATTACTTCTACGGCAGTGCCAAAGCTGGATTAGACGGCTTTGCAATGGCTTTAAATGACGCCGTTATCAAAGAAGGCGTGAACGTTACAGTTGTTCGTCCGGGTTTTGTGAGAACCAAGATGACCGCCCACCTACCTGCAGCTCCCCTGTCGACGACAGCCGCTGCAGTTGCCAAGGCGACACTTGCTGCCACCGACAAGCAAAGAAATAGCGTATATGTACCTACCGCGATTGGCGTGGTTGTAAACATCTATCGGTTGCTCCCAAGGTTCATAGCGCGAAAAGTGCCTTTTTAGAACGTGTTACAATATCTAAGGTTCAACTATCGCACCAACGCTCGCTCTTCTCAGGTCGAAAAACCCAAACCGCTGGCAAATATTTACTAATTTCTCCAAGGCCCCGTTCCCGCAAAATTGCAACCACGACGATTGCGGCAGCGATTTCTATCGGACTTCTTTACCGAGATGCAAAAAGTACTACTGCTTCAAATAAATAAGTTCCTAAAGTAAAATTACGAAAACTCCAAAGCCTTTGCCTTGCGTTTTAGAGTTCCAAATGCAGCAACATTGACGCCTACGCGGCACAACTAAACGCGGATTCGTATCGAATAACTCTGCGCTTTGGCGCCGCTTGAACTTAAGCAGAACCAAGCGCCAATCCTACGAGGTTTCCCGGAATCGCTGGAATTGTCGAGGTTGGAGGTTGGAGAACCGGTACGTTTCCAAAAGCGTAAACATTTCCGTTTGCAGTTAGAACGTAATAACCATTACCCTGATAGCTGGGCGCCATCGAGACCACCTGACCAGTGTAGCCAATACCAGGCATTGAACCCTCAAATGCCGCGTCCCCAAACGTGAAGATTCCACCATCAGATGCTACCAACCAGTACCCCTTGCCATCAGGAGTGGAAGCCATGCCTACGACTGGCTTATTTAGCACTTCAGCGCCGGTGGAGCCATAGAATCCAGCGTCCCCAAACGTGAAGATTCCACCATCAGATGCTACCAACCAGTACCCCTTGCCATCAGGAGTGGAAGCCATGCCTACGACTGGCTTATTTAGAGGAGTCCCGACCATAGAGCCATACGAGATTGCAGCACCTATTGTGGAGACACCGCCTACCGAACTGTCAACGTAGTAACCATTGTTTGCCGTCGATGATGAACCGTCAGGAACGAGAATTGCCCCACTACCCGAAAATGTGAACCAATCTGAGTTCAGACCAACCTGCCAACCAAACTGTTCCCCATCCATAGTTACAGTACCCCCAGTTCCCGTGACTGAAATTGAGGTAACTCTTCCACCAAGTGCACCATATCCATTTCGGCTCGCAACACTAAGTTCTGTTATAGTTCCTACGCTTGGGAAGTCTGCCTGCAGTTGACCTAAAGTCACCTGCGTTGTCCAAGAATGATTAGGGTTACATGCCCCAGATACACAAACCGAATCATAGTTATCCGGTACTGCCGGAAACGTGCCACCGGCGGTATAACCGCCAGTGGATGAAGAGAATTCTGTACGAGCTATGCTGCCATTTAGTAACAATACTTCACCCGCAGTGGCCGACACCGCGAGATCAGATATTGGGTTCTCCGCTTGCATGCCATTGTAAACTTGACAATACGACGAGTCACAAATGTCGGCGAATCCAAATTCGCCCATGCTAGACAGTGCGTACGAGCGCGACTCAACCGCCTGCGCCATTAAGGCGAAAAATCCAGACGGCTGGTTTCCGGCACTAGATTGGGTCGCCACAGTTGAACCTAAGGTTCCCCAATACGCGGGAGACTCAGCCGGAACTACTCCACGCAAGTAGTCCTCCTCATCGACGATATTTAGCGTCCTAGGAGATCCTTGGTAATCTGCTGCAGCAATTTGCCCACGGTAGTAGTTAGGTGAGCCCGAGATACAAAGGCCAAGTGCATTGGAAAAGTTCTCAGTCGAATACGAAGCGGTGTTTGGACTTGCGATCGCACTAGCTTCGCTGGTAGTTCCAAGCATGGTCCAGCTCGGGTTGGAACTACAACCTGTAGTCGTCGTCGATACATCGATCTCCCATGTCCCGTTGCCGTAGCTGTGCATTCGCGCCTGAGCATTGGCACCAAAATTATAACCCGCGATGCTAAACGGAGATTGCGAGGTAACTACAATATCGCTGCCGGAGTTCGCCGTCAGAATAATGCGGATGTTAACATTGGGAGTTTGACCAAACGTCGTATTTGAATAGTAGTGCGACAAAATTTCGTTTGCGTTCAGACCTCCCTGTAGGGCGTATCCAAGCGTACCCCATTGACCCTCACCTCTACCGTGCCCCCATCCGTAACCAGAGAAAGTGATCGTGCTAGATGTATCAGCGACCGCAGGTCGCCCATAAGAAATAATGACAATTCCAGGCAATATTCCAGCGAGCACTGCGCCACTTATCAAAGACGCCCTGCGTAAATAACTTAAGCGAGACGATTTGCTAAAGTGGTGAATACTGCGACCAAATTCCTCCATTACCCCTATGCCTCCTGCATCTTTTCCCATGTTGCCGTCATAAGACAAACAAATATCGTTAGATCCATACATCGTCATCCATAGCAAAGCACTTGACAGATGTAGTAATGATCGCGACAGTTGACCGACGACGGCTAGAGAATAGACCTTGTCAAACTACTGGAATTCCAAAACCGTAGAACGGATGGAAGTCGAATAAAATGTAATGTCAAGTATGGCATCTAATTAGCAAGTATCTACCAATCCGGTGGGTCAAACGTTACACTTTAGGCTGCATCAACGTCATTCCCAATTTGGGTTGGGTTTTATTTCCAGGAGCGACCCTGTTATTTCAGAACATTCTAACAAAAGCCACCTCGGTAACGAATCGATTAACGCAACGAATTTAACGTTTGGAGCACCTTTGGGATTACAAGCCCAACAACAGGTCCAAGCTTTAGTCAACAAGCGAAAAACATTCCGTGCATATCCTGCGGATCTGCTATCGCGCGTTAAAACTTCGTACGAGACACTTTTTTCTTATGGCCAAACCGAAAGCCATCTCAAATACAGCGACCATCTAGTACGCATTCAAACACAAGCCTTGGCCAATATCGATGTTCCGATAATTCAAAATCAAAAAAGCAAAGCTCTAATAAGAACAATTTTACGTGCAGCGTTCGCATGGTATTTGAATTACATCGTGCATCAATTCAACAATTTCGCAGCGAGGATAACAGATGTGGTATTTCTACTAGGCGCTAGGCTAGGTGCACTTGAATCGCATCTGGGAAACCAGACCGAGAACTGCCCTTCCTTTCTATTGTTGAAAACTCCAGCACCATCAATTGAACTTCTTGTAAAAACCGTATCGTCCAAATTAAGCGCCACAAATGGTCGTGTCTTGGTAGTTGACAGAAGCTCAACAGAGGCTATACGAGCGCTCTCACATGTGTTTGCCAATACGTATGGGTTGATGGACACAACTGCTTTTGTGAAAACTGAGCCTGACCTCGAAGTGCGCCACGACAACCTTTCACGCCATCTCTCTCGGGTCGCATACAACTCGCTCGAGGCAGTCGTAATTCTAGATGAACTCCGACCCAGCAACACATTCGAGCTGTCTAAATTACTCTCGAGAATACGACTTTTACTCCAAGACGGCGCAATACTAGTCTTGTTGGTAAATTCGCATGAGAGTCCGATAAGCTACGGTATCAACGAAGGTGAAAACGAACAAAGTAAGTTAACTCTTTCAGTAGCCACATGGGAGCGAATTCTTACAAAATTCGGGTTCACAGATTTCGACCAGGTTCACGCAAACGACAAATCATCTCACTTGATAAGTGCCAGAATCCCAAAAGCGCAACGACAGGCGCATTAACTTGAAAACATCAAACGGAAAATCAAATGTCTAAAACAAGTGGTGCAATTTCTATCTCCTTTGTGGTGCCGCGCTACGGTACCGACGTATTAGGAGGTGCCGAAACCGCGACTCGCAGGCTAGCCGAAGCACTAGTGCGCCACAGTGATACCAAAGTGGAAATACTTACGACCACAGCAATTTCGCTTGCGACATGGGACAATCATTATTCTCCGGGAAATGACAGTGTTAACGGCATTGCCACTAAGCGATTCAAAGTAGATAGTGGGCGTATACCGAACTTTGCCGAAGCTACCAAACGCGCTTTGGCCCATCCCGCGTCTTTGACTTTAGGCGAAGCTAATGAGATTATTCGGTTGCAAGGACCGGTTTCAAATGGCCTGATTGACGCAGTTGCAGAATCAAAATCCGATGTTGTCGTTTTTTATCCCTATCTTTATCACCCAACAACGACTGGGATTTTCGCTACAAGCAAGACAAAAGTACTACACCCAGCTGCCCATTTAGAGCCGATGATTCATTTGCCAATATTTAAGGATGTTTTCGATCGTGCTGACGGTTTGGTTGTGCAAACCATCGCTGAAGGCCGAACAGTAGAAGATCAGTTTACCGCCGCTCAAAAACCAGTCTTGATTTTTGGACCGGGCACAATGCCAACAAGTATCTACCAAGATTACGAGCCAAAAGACTTCGGTCTTAACGCACGTCCTTTTCTATTGTGTCTTGGCCGCGTCGACGCTCCCAAAGGAACAACGCTGCTTGCCGATCTATTCGCCGAATACAAACTAAGAAACCCGTCAAACCTAGGACTAATAATTGCAGGTCCGATTGAGATTCACCCCAATCCCAAACCAGACGTAATAATTACTGGAGCTGTCACAGAGGAAGAAAAGCGTCAACTCTTAGAAAATTGTGTGGCACTCATTTCTCCATCAGCATTCGAATCGTTTTCGATCGTGTTGATCGAAGCTTGGATGAATAAAAAGCCAGTGATAGTAAATGCACTTTGTGAGCCAACCACCGAGCAAGTCCAACGATCAGGCGGTGGACTCGTTTTTCACGGATATGAAGATTTCGAAGCCGCCCTAGATATCTTGCTATCTAACCCCGCACTCTCAAACGCCTTAGGGGAAAGTGGGTACCACTATGCAATGGAAAACTACTTGTGGGAAAAGTCGATACCTAGGTATCTTGCCTTCTTGAGACGCCTTTTAACTTGAACCCAAAGTTGCGATGGGTAGGTTTCCCACTTAACAGTTCCTCTCAACCACCAAAACGAAACACATCGAAAATTTTACCTTTCCCAATGAATTCAAATCTTAAATAGCTGCTACAGGTAACGAGTAACTGTTGATCGTGAAATGCAACGAGACCAAACCATTGGCTCGAGATTGGTTGACAATCTGAAATGCTGCCTTCTCATCGAGCCAGGAAATGATCTGGTTCTTTGAATCTATCAAGGCGACAGAGATACCGTAAATCCCATCCAAAAGAGGTATCTCCTCAAAATTTAGCTCAAATACTCCAGTCGAATCCAGATCGAATCCGGAAATCCCCAAATCCTTGGTATTGGCAGAATATATTGTTTCATTCGCGGGAGACACCATTTGGAACGTCAAACTAAGGTCGTATGAGGGTATCCGAGCATTGTACCCGACTTCAACTCGGATTGGCTCGTCAGGAAATATTTGCTCTCTACTCTCGCCACCAACACCTGGATACGCCTTTATGAAGGTAATCTCGATGTTGCTCACGACTGGATTTTCGGCTGTCTTTGGTGCAGGTGCGGCCTCTTCTCCTATGACTAATCCACCTACAGCGCCACCTCGCTGAAGTGACTCTCGAAGAGCAGCGATTGCTTGCGCTGGTTCTCCTTCACCGATCAACGTACCGTGGTCCAAAACGTATGCTGACTCACAGATTTGGCGTACCAACTCAGGCGAATGTGAAACAAAGACAATCGTGCGACCCTCGCGCTGAAATACCTTTATGCGATCTATACATTTGCGTTGGAAATTCTCATCACCTACGGCTAACACTTCGTCCACTAGTAAAACATCTGGATCGACGTTTACTGCAACCGCAAATCCTAATCGTGCATACATACCCGATGAATAGTGCTTTACTTGGTTGTCCATGAATCGTCCGAGTTCAGAAAATTCCACAATGGCGTCGTAGCGTGCTGTGATCTCTTTAACTGGCACTCCGAGCAATGTCGCAGACAAAAATACGTTATCACGACCTGACAATTCTGGGTGAAATCCGGCTCCGATTTCTAACATGGCAGCAATTCGACCTTGTACCCGTATTTCACCAGAGGTAGGTTGGATAATACCGGCAATGGTCTTCAATAGTGTCGATTTTCCTGATCCATTGTGACCCAAAAGACCGACTGTGTGTCCTTCGGGAATGTCAAATGAAATTGCATTCAAGGCTATAAATTCCTGATAAGGAATTTTCCCAGCGTGAATAACGCGTTCCTTGAGTGAAGAGTATTTCTGTTGATATAGTCGAAAAACTTTAGTGACGTTGTCAACTTCAATAGCGTTAGCCAAGCTTTACAACTCCTCAGCAAAATTTCCTTCCATACGCCCAAAGACTCGAAGCGCAAGAAAGAAAAGAGTAACGGCTACTACAAGAACTATCGTAAGCTCACCCGCGTACCATCCAACAGACTCATTTGGGAGAATATTGATAATGGTGTGCGTTGGGCTAGATTCTGGCGGACTTACCAGGGTATACAACGTCCGTTGGAAAGTTACGACTATCGAAGTCATTGGGTTAATAAAATAAAGCCACAATAAGTGATGCCTGGCCAAGGGAGCCGCTATCAACTGATATGGATACACCACCGGAGTAGCCCAAAACCATGCCATGAGCAGTATCTCTAGTAAATGTTGAGTATCTCGATAATAAACGTTGACAGCTGATAAGAAAATCGAAATCGCCGACGACAACACTACAAGCACGACAATAGAAAATAGTAAGACCGGCAAGAAAGAAAACGCTGGTACGTCCCCCGCAATGACCAAAGCAATTATGAGCACTAACCCTTGTAGCAGCAAAAACACAAACGATGAACCGACCGCGGAGAGTGGAAGTACTTCTCTAGGGAAAGCGACTTTTTTCACAATCCCAGCGTTACCGACTACGGACGCAGTCGCACCCATCAAGGCGGTCGAAAAAAAGTTCCAAACAACCAAACCGCATAACAAGTAGATTGCAAACTGAGGGACGCCGTTTTTCATAACCTTTTGAAAAACAAAATAATAGATCACCAACGTGAGCGCAGGATTTAGCATCGACCACATAAAGCCAAGTACGCTATTTTTGTATTTTACTGATAGTTCTTTACGCACTAGCGACATTAATAGCGGTCGATACTCCCACAGAAGCGTCAAGCGACGCCCCGTGCCTACTTTAGCTGCGACAACGTGTAATTTATCGCGCGTCGACCGAACTCTTTTTTCTACTAATTCATCACCTGTCGAACTGTAATGCTCTAGCACCATAAGCTCCCAAGGTCGCGACTACGTCGATTGATAGAGACATTAAACAATTAACCTACTTAGTTGAGAACTTAGCTGACGATGAGCGCGTGATGACTTGATCGATAAATCCATAATCCTTCGCGGCCTCAGCTGTGAACCAGCGATCTCGCTCTGAATCCCTTTGGATTATTTCAAGCGGTTGTCCAGTGTGCATCGCGATCCGCTCGGCAAGCATTTTCTTCATATAGCCAATCTGCTCCGCTTGAATCGCAATATCTGCTGCCTGACCTTGCATTTGTGCAGAAGGCTGGTGCATCATAATTCGAGCGTGAGGAAGCGCATATCTTTTACCTGGAGCACCGGAACAGAGGAGAAACTGTCCCATTGACGCAGCCAATCCGACGCAAATAGTTGCCACATCACAGTTAATGTATTGCATAGTATCGTAGATACCCAATCCATCTGTAACTGAACCACCCGGGGAGTTGATATATAACGCAATATCTTTTTCTGGATCCTCAGCCTCGAGCAACAATAACTGGGCGCATATTGCGTTGGCCATAGATTGGTCAACCACACTCCCAAGAAATATAATACGCTCTCTTAGAAGTCGTTGAAATATGTCAGATCCCGATTCGAGTCTCGTAGGATCCGCGGCGAGTGAAAGTGCCTTATGGGTCACTTCATTTA
>JAJYGT010000011.1 GCA_021785005.1 Actinomycetes bacterium | reverse complement strand
TAAACATTGTGCCAGATCGCCCTGAAATACGTGGAATGATTGCAAGAGTGCCACATTTAATTACAGTCGTAGAAAGCGCGTAGGAGTTTACCATGTTAAAACTACATGATCTTGTCCCAGCCGAAGGTTCCAAGAAGAAGCCAAAGCGCGTCGGTCGTGGTATCGGTGGTAAGGGCGGAAAGACAGCGGGTCGTGGTACCAAGGGCCAGGGAGCCCGAGATACTATCCCAATGGGATTCGAAGGTGGTCAGCTTCCGCTAACCCAAAGAACCCCAAAGGCCAAAGGTTTCAATAACCCGTTCACAATCAGCTATGAGATTGTAAATTTAGACGATATTCAGAATCTTGCGAATGAGGGTGTGGTGGTCTTTGATCCACCGGTTTTCACCAATGCCCGTATGGCCAAGAGAGGATCCTTGGTCAAAGTTTTAGGTGATGGTGAAATTCGAACACCTGTAACAGTGAGCGCCCATAAGTTTTCACGTGCCGCCGAATTTGCAATTAGGGCAGCTGGAGGTAGTTGTGTGGTCATTCCACTCCCCTATGCCTCTGGTCGGCCGCCTGCACAGGGCAATCAGCACACCAACAGGTAGATGCGCACGACCCATCTTTTTTGCAACCAAGCGCAGTCGCCGTTGCGATTGCGCTTTTTAGTGTTTTGATTTCAGATGTGGTATGAAATCTAGATGACCATTGAAAGCTGTTTGTTTTGACTAGGCTTAGAAGTCGTGCACTTTTCGCGAATTCGCAACAGAGACCGTTGATGAGGATCAAATGCTTGGCAGTCTGAAAAATATATTTAAAGTCGCTGATTTGCGCAATAAAGTGCTTTTCACTCTATTTATAATTGGCGTGTATCAGCTTGGTGCGAACCTGCCGGTACCTGGAATCGATTTTAATGCACTGAAGCAGTTAGAGACATCCACTCAAGGTGGGGGTGTCCTAGGGTTTTTGAATCTATTCTCTGGGGGTGCACTGACACGATTTGCGATTTTTGGCTTAGGTATCATGCCTTATATTACCTCGTCAATTATCATTCAGTTGCTTACTTCGGTTGTACCAAAGTTTTCTGAGTGGAGAGATCAAGGTTCGGTTGGAGACAAGAAGTTAACTCAGACAACGCGGTATTTGACCGTCGCACTTGCGATATTGCAAGGTACGGGTCTGGCCTTTGTTTTCCACAGCGGCGGTGCAGGATTTCTTCCAAATGGTCAACAGATTGACCTCATTCCTAGTTTTACGATTCCTCGTGTTCTTTTAATCGTGCTAACTTTCACCGCTGGCACTGCATTCGTCATGTGGCTTGGCGAACTGATTACCCAACGCGGTATTGGCCAGGGCATGTCGACAATTATTTTTGCGAACGTTGTAGCCGGTATTCCTAGCGGTGGCCACGCGATACTAGCACAAGCTGGTGGCTTTGAATTCGCTTTTATTGTACTGTTGGCGGTTGGAATTTTGGTGGCGATTGTCTTTGTAGAGCAAGGGGAGCGCCGGATACCAGTTACGTTTGCCAAGCGTGTAGTTGGCAGAAAGATGTATGGTGGCGAAAGTACGCACATACCTTTGAAGGTCAATCAGTCAGGGGTAATTCCAATTATCTTTGCGTCTTCCATACTTTATTTTCCAGTACTTTTGACCAATATAATTCCATGGGCCGGCTTTAGGAATTTTGTCAACAATCACCTTGTGTCAGCGACAAGTTTTTATTACATCGCCATCTATGGATTGTTGATAGTTATGTTTACGTTTTTCTATGTTCAGGTAGCATTTGATCCGTATCAGCAGGCGGACATAATTCGTAAACAGAGTGGGTTTATTCCCGGTATTCGGCCAGGCGCGCCGACGGAAAGATACCTAGCGAGAATTTTGAATCGAATTACCCTTCCAGGTGCTTTATTTTTGGCATCTGTGGCATTGCTGCCTGCTATAGTTCTCGCAATTACTCACGTAACTAGTTATCCTTTTGCTGGTACAACACTTCTGATTGCAGTTGGAGTTGCGATGGAAACTATGAAACAGGTGGATTCGCAGCTGTCGATGCGTAATTATGAGGGCTTTCTAAAGTAAGCGTTTGCGCAAGAGGTTTTAAAGCTTCGTAAGTAGGGAGGTGTGTATTGAAGAAACCTTATCGCATTGTGATGCTAGGTCGTCAGGGAGCTGGTAAAGGTACGCAATGTTCCAAGCTTGCTGCCACTCTTGGCATTGTGCACATCTCAACTGGGGATATGCTTAGGGCTGCTTTGAAAACGGGTTCAAGCTATGGATTATTGGCAGCCGATTACATGGAACGTGGAGAGCTCGTACCGGACATGATAATCCTTGGGATTGTTCATGAAAGACTTGAGGCAAATGACTGTAAAGTGTATGGCTTTGTCTTGGACGGATTTCCGCGAACGCTTGCTCAAGCGCAAGCCCTGGATAAATTTTTAGAGCCCGAGGGTATTAAGCTTGTTATAAATTTGGACGTTCCCAAAGAAGTGGTGTTGGAACGACTTTCGTCTCGCCGAGTATGCACTGGATGCGGGCGAACGTATTCGATTTTAAAGGCACCTATGGTTGACTGGTCCTGCGATGATTGTGGCGAGGCAGTTATTCAACGTAATGATGATAAACCAGAAGCTATAGCTAGACGCTTGTTCCTCTACGACGAGGTGACGTCGCCATTGATTGAATGGTTTGATCAATCCGGGAAACTTGCAACAGTCAAAGGCGATGAGGATTTTGAAGTAGTGGCTAGAGAGATTACCAGGGTAGTCGATATGGTGGTGACTTGATGATAACTACTACTAAGTTCGTTGCTAGTTCTGCCTGGGTGTTAACTCGCTGTGAGTCTGTATGTTGAGGCGTTCTGAAGCGGAGCTCGACAAGATGAGAAAAGCCGGTCAGATCGTCGCTGAAATAAAGTCCAAAACGTTAGAAGTTATTCGTGACGGTGTCACGACACTTGAGATAGATAAGATTGCCAGAGAGATCATTGACAAGCGTGGTGCCAAGTCTAACTTTCTGAATTATCACGGGTTTCCAGCCACTATCTGCACGTCACCAAATTCTATGATTGTGCATGGTATTCCAAGTGATCTTCGTTTGGTGGAAGGCGACATAATATCTATTGATTGTGGGGCCATTTGGCAAGGGTATCACGGAGATGCCGCCTACACGGTTGGTGTCGGTAAAATCTCAAAAGAGGCTGCCCATTTAATAGAAGTTACAAGCCGTTCGCTCGACGCTGGTATCGCTGTAATGCAACCAGGAAGACATCTCCATGAGATTGGTCGCGCCGTGCAAAATGTTGCTGAGGCCAACAATATGTCGGTGGTGCGAGAGTACGTAGGGCATGGTATTGGAACCCAAATGCATGAGTCGCCGAATGTTCCTAATTACTGGCCAGGAACTCCGGGACCGAAAATGCGCCCAGGAAACGTTTTCGCGGTTGAGCCTATGGTCAATTTAGGTTCTCACAGAACCAAGGTTCTTCCCGATGGATGGTCGGTCGTGACTCAAGACGGGTCTTTGTCTGCGCATTTCGAAGATACGATCGCAATCACCGACAATGGTCCAGAAATATTCACTCGAGAAAAGTAATGCTGGTTTGGACCTGAAATTGTGTCGGATTTGTTCCGAATTACGTATAGAATAAACTTCCTGTGCAACAGCATGAATTTGTTAACTTGGCTGCACATATCTCAAATTGGTTAACCTGACTTTGAGTATCTCAAATATTTGATATTCAGGACTTTAGTGAGACAACGATTAATAGACGAAGGAGTATGATCTGACAAAGCCGAAAGAGGATGCAATCGTTCTTGAAGGGACTGTGGTAGAGCCCCTTCCTAATGCTATGTTCCGAGTGGAACTTGAAAATGGGCATAAGGTTCTCGCACACAGTTCGGGAAAGATGCGGATGCACCGAATTCGAATCTTACCGGGAGACCGTGTACAGATCGAACTCACGCCTTATGACCTTAATCGTGGCCGAATAACGTATCGTTACAAGTAACCCAAGGTATTGGGTAAAGTTTTGGCGACTCCTAGTTTTAGCTGTCGCCGCGCCATAATTATGGCATTTATTTTAGAGAGTAGCAATGAAGGTAAGACCAAGTGTCAAAACTATTTGCGAGAAGTGCAAGGTTATCCGCCGGCACCGTGTGGTGTTGGTTATTTGTGAAAACCCACGACACAAGCAGCGACAGGGATAGGTAAATGGCAAGAATAGCCGGAGTAGACGTTCCAAGAGAGAAGCGGTTAGAAATATCGCTTACTTACATTTTTGGAATTGGATTGACCACCTCGAAAAAAATTTGCGAAGCAACGTCAGTTGATCCGAATACGAGAGTACGAGATTTGACAGACGAAGAAGTTGCTCGATTGCGAACGTTCATCGATGCTAGTTTTAAAGTCGAAGGGGACCTTCGTCGGGAAGTAGCCCAAGACATCAAAAGGAAGCAGGAGATCGGCTGTTATCAGGGACTGAGACATCGTAAGGGTCTTCCTGTACACGGACAGCGAACTCACACCAATGCCAGAACCAGAAAAGGACCCAAGAAGACTGTCGCTGGTAAGAAAAAAGTGAAGCGATAGATTTCATGATTCCAGTTTTTGGAATCATAGTGTTGTGGTTCTACGGCGTAGGACCTTTAGTGAATAAAAATTCAAGGAGCATCGATGGCAAAGCCTAAACCTGGTGGCAGGCGTATTCGCAAGAAAGAGCGTAAAAATATCGCTCATGGGGTTGCCCATATTCATTCGTCGTTTAACAATACGATTGTGTCCATTACCGACCCCGAGGGAAATGTTATTTCTTGGGGATCCGCTGGTAACGTTGGATTTAAGGGTTCTCGAAAATCTACCCCGTTTGCTGCACAGCTAGCAGCTGAGGCGGCCGCTAAGCGTGCTGCTGAACATGGAGTTCGCCGGGTGGACGTACTTTTAAAGGGTCCTGGTTCCGGTCGCGATACTGCGCACCGCGCGATTGCTAACGCCGGAATCGAAATAGTTTCTGTTCGTGACGTTACGCCGACTCCACACAATGGTTGTCGGCCTAAAAAACGTCGCCGAGTTTAATTCGTCAAGGAGAATTGTTGTGGCTCGATACACAGGTCCAGTTTGTCGTCTATGTAGACGAGAGCGTGAAAAGCTTTACCTAAAGGGCTCGAAGTGCGATACGCATTGCCCGATCGATAAGAGGAATTACCCGCCAGGTGAACATGGGCGCGATCGTATGCGTCAAGGTTCTGAGTACTCGACTCAGCTTCGCGAAAAGCAAAAGGCGCGTAGAATTTACGGAGTTCTTGAGAAGCAGTTTCGGAACACTTTTGAAGAGGCATCCCGTCAAGACGGAATTACTGGTGAGAATTTGCTTCGAATGCTTGAGCTGCGCTTAGACAATGTTGTCTTTCGAGCAGGTTGGGGAGTTTCGAGATCTCAATCACGACAGTTCGTTCGACACGGTTTTGTGAAGGTTAATGGCCGCAAGGCTACTATTCCTTCAATGAGACTTCGTCGTGGGGACTTGGTTTCACTCACCGAGCACGCTCGTGCCCTTGAGGTCGTCGAGGGAGCGGCTAGCGTAAATGGTCGCAATACCCCAGCTTGGCTTGACTCGACTACCAGTAATTTTGAAGTGCAAATTTCAAATGTGCCGTTGCGTGAGCAAATAGATGTTACTGTGCGCGAGCAGCTAATCGTCGAGCTTTATTCCAAGTAACCATCCGCAGAGCGATAGGAGAAGACAGATGCTCTTTATTCAAAGGCCAGCAATCGAGGAAGCATCAGAAGAGATTGCCGGTCGTCAAAAGTTTGCTATTGGTCCATTGGAGCCAGGTTTTGGCTATACGCTTGGAAATTCGTTGCGACGAGTTCTTTTGTCGTCGAT
>JAJYGT010000086.1 GCA_021785005.1 Actinomycetes bacterium | reverse complement strand
AACGGTGGCTGTTTGCCTTGCAGACGTACTTATTGAAGACGAGCGAATAGTTGGTATCGTCAGTAGCGGGATGGGAACGGGTGACCGTATTGTCGACGCGACGGGTTGCTTAGTCATTCCTGGTGGAGTAGATCCACACGTTCATTTTGATTCACCAACACAAAGGGCGATTGTCGCGGATGATTTTTATAGTGGTACCGTGGCAGCGGCATTTGGAGGCACGACGACAGTTATAGATTTTGCTTTTCAATTGGGTGAATTGACACCGAGTCAGGCGCTCAATACGGGACTTGATCGAGCGACTGGAAAAGCTATAGTAGACTACGGCTTTCATCTTGTATTGACTAAGTCAGATGAAGCTACTATCGGCGAACTGCCAAGTTTGCTTCAACTGGGAGTTAGCAGCTACAAGCTTTATATGGCGTATGAACGCCGTGGGCTCTTTATGAGAGATGATGATATTTACAAAGTTATGCGTGCGGCTGGCAAAATCGGCACATTGGTAATGCTTCACGCAGAAAACGGTCCTTTGACGGATCTCTTTGTTCAAGAGGCTCTTTCTCGAGGCGACATTGGCCCGCAGTGGCATCCGAAAACGCGACCACCGCTCACTGAAGTTGAAGCGATATATCGAGGTATCACCATCGCAAAGTTGGCTAAATCCGCAGTATATTTTGTGCATGTTTCGACGGAAGGTGGCGTCAATCATATTCATGATGCGCGTAGGTGCGGTTTAGATGTTTACGGAGAAACTTGTCCGCATTATCTGCTTTTAGACGAGAGTGTATATAACGGGTCGGGGTTCGAGCCAGCGAAATGGGTTCTTACACCCCCTATTAGGTCAGCTGAACATCAAAGCGCCTTATGGAAGGCGCTAAAGACGAAAGATCTTTCTACTGTAGCAACGGATCACTGCCCGTTTTGTTTCGAAGGCGGAAAAGACTTCGGCGTTGACGATTTTTCAGTCATACCAAATGGAGGACCTGGAATTGAACACCGACTTTCATTACTCTATGATGCAGGAGTCACGACTGGTAGGATTGGACTGGAGAGATGGGTTGAGCTAACGTCGACAGCGCCAGCACGTTTGTTTGGGTTGAGTCATCGAAAGGGTCATATCTCGGTGGGCGCTGATGCGGATATTGTTGTATTTGATCCAAATGTCCACACGAGCATTACGGTTGAAAACGCACATTCCAACGTAGATTACTCAATGTACGAAGGAATGAAATTACTTGGTGGTATTCGAACAGTTATAAGCCGAGGTGAAGTAATCGTGGATGATGGAAAATTATACGCCGCTGCTGGACGTGGCCGTTTCATGTCTAGACAATCCTATTTACAGCTTCCATGAAAGATGAAGTTGGATCGGATGCCCTGGCACTGGCGGCTCTAAATCCGTTAGCGCCATCTGGCTTACGGGTTGTGGAACAAGTATATTTGGCGCTTAGGGATGCTATGGCGAGCGGACTAATTCTCCCCGGAACAAGATTGTTAGAAGTGCAAGTTGCGAATCAGCTCGGGGTTAGTCGAACTCCGGTGCGAGAAGCCCTTCAGCGTCTCGAGGCTGAGCGTCTTGCAGTCAGAGTACGCGGCCGGGGACTTATTTTCACAGAAGTTAAAGCGACTGACGTTAGCGATTTAGGACGGATTCGCATTTCCTTGGATACGCTAGCAGCCGAAATGGCAACGCAAAGGGCGAAAAAAGAAGACTGGGACATTGCCTGGCGACATCTCGACGAACTTGAGGATGCGCTGAATTCAAAGGCAGATCGACAATCGAGAGTTCGACGCGCACATCGCGCTTTCCATCAAAGTATCTACCAACTAGCATTTTCGCCGTTGGTAAGTGGCTTTTTGGAGAATAATGTTCTCCAGTTTCTCGAGATCTCCACGCGTTTGCACGCTTCAACAACTCCTTCAGATACGTCCACCATTGAAGATCATCGAACTTTGTTGCATATTTTGACTAGTGGTAATCATGAAAATGCGGCAATCGCGGCGCGAGTGCATTCCCAAGCTGGAGTTGAGCAGGTGGAAGAGCGAATCATGAAACGCCGAATTGGTACTTTCTAGCGAAATTGTTTTTTGTAGGAGCTTTTTTGTGAAGTTATACAGGGATCGCAGTTTTCGCTGTCCAAAATAGTGGGTGAACAGGACACCTTCAACTTATAGGTCAGCCGTTGTGTCTAGTCAAGGTTACAGAATAGAACGAATTCAAGTTGTATTGTCTTGTAACAAAGACGCAATGCCCGTGAAATGCTGACGTAACAATTCAATGACAGACTTTGCATGCAAGGATACAAAGAATCAAATTCTCGCTGGGAGGTCAATTTTAAAATGTCTGCTCTATCGATCATTAGAATTCGAAATGGGGCTATCAGCTCTGCAACGGCTGCGCTGTTATTAGCTGCTTGTGGTGCGTCGTCAGTTGCGACAACGACCACCACTTCACAAAGCTCTTCGAGTACTAATGTTGTAGGCAACTTCAAGGCTCTCGTTGCTTCGGTGGCGAAGGATGAAGCTGTGCCAGTCTTTACGCCTCCAGGCCCGGCGATAAATATAACTTCGCTCAAGGGGAAAAGCGTATTTGTGATTCCGCAGGCTCCGAATCCATTTGTTCAAGGGATTACTGACTCCATGCAACGAATCGCCAAGAGGACCGGAATCAATTTGATCGTTTATCCGAACCAGGGACTAGCTTCGCAATGGGTTCAAGGGATGCAGACCGCGATTGCGGAAAAAGTCAACCTTATTGTCCTAAGTGCTGCTCCTGATCCGCGAGAACTGCAGCCGCAACTTGCCGCTGCTAAAGCTGCCGGAATCCCCGTGCTCGTGACTCACTTTTACGATGATAGTTCGCCTCTTCCCCCAAAGTGTGAAGCGTGTGCGGCTGGAGTAAGCGCGATAGTACCCGCGCCATTTAATCGTGCCGGTTTGGATGAAGCGAATTGGATTATAACCCACACGGCAGGTCATGCGCACGTTTTGATTATCGGTGCGACGGAAGATATTGTTACCAATGGAATCGTTACAACCATGCAGACGCAATATCACAACGAGTGTGCAACCACGTGCTCTACGCAGGTGGTTGAAATTCCTCCGTCCGAATGGGGTACGAAGGTCGAACCGGAGGTCGCTGCAGCCCTTACTGCTGATCCGAGTATCAATGTAGTAGATTGTCTCTTTGACGCGCAGGTGCCTGGCGCGGTACAAGCTATAAAGACTTTGGGAAAGAAAGTGCCGGTTGTAAGCTTCAATGGGTCTACCTCCGCACTTACCTATATTCAAAATCACGATATTGCGGCGATGGATGTCGGAGAATCTGTGGATTGGATTGGATACGCTGCGTTTGATCAGGCGTTTAGGTTGATGCTGGGACTTCCACCGGGCACCGATAAGCTGCCGCTGCGAATTTGGGATGCCACAAATATAACAGCAGCTGGAAATCCACCGAATTTATTAGACGGCTACGGAAATGGATACGTTTCAGGATTCGAGAAGTTGTGGGGTATCGGTTAATGACCGAGTCGATCTCGGCTTTGTCCATAGTGGGATTATCTAAAAGATTTGGCTCAACCAAAGTGCTCGACAGTGTGGACCTCACAGTAAATTATGGCGAGGTCCATGGGCTACTGGGAGAAAATGGGTCAGGGAAATCGACTATTATAAAAATTCTTGCTGGCCTTCATATCTGTGATTCAGGTACTGTCAGTATCAAGGGCAAAAAAGTTGACTTACCTATGTCTGCCTCGACACGGGCATTATACCGATTAACATTCGTCCATCAAAATCTTGGGCTAATTCCTTCGTTGACGGTTACGGAAAATATGCTTCTGGATAATCTTGCGGTGCCCGAGGTTTTCGGCTATGGGTTTAACCTAAAGCGAGAACATAAGGCAGTTTCCGAAATCTTTCAAGGTCTGCGTATTGATATTAACCCACGAAGTCTTGTGTCACGCCTTAGCCAGCTAGATAGAACTCGAATAGCGATCGCTCGCGCCGCCTGGAATGTAGGTTTGGTGGAGCTGGGAACGAAGAAGACTAGGGGTATTTTAGTTCTTGACGAACCAACCGCATCGTTAAGTAAGGATGAGGCATCAACGCTCTTTAAATGGGTTCGTCAATTTGCGAATTTTGGTGGTGCGGTGCTATTTGTCAGTCATCATCTTGAAGAAGTCCTAGCGCTTACTGACAGGGTAACGATCATCAGAGATGGTCGAAAAGTTATTACGCAAACGACAAAAACGCTTTCCAAAGAGCAGTTGATCCATCTTATACTCGGTAGGCCAATATGCAAGGTTTCCTCGTCGGCATGGGTAAAGCATGAGGCAGAGCCATTGGTAAAAGTGAAAGATTTGCGATCCGAGACGGTTGAATCCATAAGCTTTGACGTTAACAAAGGCGAGATTGTCGGGATAACAGGGCCACTTGGTTCGGGAGTCGATTCAATACCGTATCTCCTATCAGGTGCGTCGCCGGCACTAAGTGGGACAATCACGTTGGGCACCCAAACTGTCGAACTGAGAGTGATGAGTCCCTACAGATCTGTAAAAATGGGAATTGCATTAATTCCGGCGAACCGTACAAGGGAAGGCATAGTGGGTTCACTTTCAATTGCAGAGAATATTGAGTTGCCGTTTCGGACGTACGGTTCTAATTGGTTTAGTGACAAACTGCTTCGATCAAAAGCTTTCGAGAAGATGCGTATATACGACGTACGCCCGTTGAATCCCAAGTATGAAACGGGCAAGTTATCGGGAGGTAATCAGCAAAAGGGAATCATTGCAAGGTGGTTTTCAACTAATCCGCTCTTAGTGTTGTTGTGCCACCCGACTCAAGGAGTGGACGTGGGAGCGAGACAACAGATATATTCAAGTTTGAAAGCCCTATCTCCAAAAGCTGCGGTTGTGATGTTGTCAGTTGATTACGAAGAGCTCGAGCAGCTATGTGATCGCGTTTTGATTATTGATAAAGGTAGATTGATAACAGAATTGACTGGGGAAGACGTCTCGACTGAAGTAATTGCAAGTGCCTGCCTTGAAATAATCTAGGAGACTAAATAATGAAGAAATTCGATTCCAGTCCGATCCAGCAAAAGGATCAAATACCAAGAGATAACAACTCTGAGATGCTTCTAGAACCTCATGGAGAACAACTCAAGTCTTTAATGTTCAAAGCTGAACCCTGGGTTCTCGTAGCCGTTTGGGTAATTACTGTTATCCTATTTTCTGTACTGCGGCCTCAAATCTATCTCACGCTCGCAAATTGGGCAAATATGCTCGCATCTCAAGCATCTCTTGTGGTGTTGGCATTAGGTCTTTTGATTCCTCTTACGGCTGGTGAATATGACGTTAGCATCGGAAGTATGGCTGGATTTTCGGCGATGGTACTTGCGGTATTGAACGTTAACGGTCATATTCCTTTACTGATTGCTGCAGCGGTCGCGGTTGCCGGCGCCGCAGTAATTGGTCTGCTTGTCGGTATTGTCGTCGTTTATTTTGGCATAGATAGTTTGATCGTTACTCTGGGTGTGGCTAATATTTTGAGTGGGATGACGCTTTGGATTTCGGGATCTAATACCGTAACGGGAGTATCAGGCAGCTTGGTTAACTGGACCATTACGAATCGATTATTTGGAATTCCGTATGAGTTCTATTTTGGATTGTTACTTACCGTAGGCGTTTGGCTTTTTTTGGAGCATTCTGCTACGGGTAGGCGAATGCTAATTGTGGGCAGAGGACGCGAGGTAGCCCGTTTAACCGGGATTCGAGTTTCAATGCTTAGAATCAATTCATTCGTTGCTGCGGCTGTTCTTTCGAGTTTCGCTGGAATCTTAATTGCTGGAACCTCTGGTTCGGCTGATCCGTCGAACGATCTAACCTTGACCCTCCCTGCATTTGCTGGAGCGTTTCTTGGGGCAACAACGATCCGTCCGGGTAGGTTTAATGCTTGGGGGTTATTCGTCGCGGTGTATTTTTTGGTGAGTGGAGTGACAGGACTTCAACTACTTGGAGCAAATACATTCGTTCAGGATATTTTTTACGGCGGCGTGCTAATTTTGGCCGTAATTTTTTCACAGTTGACCAAAGGCAGACAGCCGCTTGCGGCGGCAACCTAAGTGGTCTCCTAATAGAAGTCCATATTATCTAAATGCGTTGATACCAGAATGATTATGGATCTACGGCGGAAGTGAAAGCCATGAATAGTTCTGCTAATGTTTTTGTTGCCAAAATTGCGCATAGTCGTCAGCAGAACATTTTTGCAGATCTTTTGATTAGTATCTAAACCATGGAGACATTTGCGTTTTGCTTGGATGACGGGTGCTACGATTCCCGTGTTTGAGGTTCCGACCGATCCAAGAAGCCCCGTTCTGTATGTTGGCGACGAGCAGGCTAAGAGAATACTTTTTATCCATGGATTTACAGGAAGTCCACAGTCGTTTTCCCCGCAATACCGCAGTGCTATCGCGGCAGGATTCAATGTCAGCGTTCCGCTTTTGCGCGGACATGGTTCGCAAATCGAAGATATGTTGGATACCAGGTACTCTGATTACTTAAATGACGTATTAGTCGCGCATCGAGAGTTTTGCCCCAATGGTGAACAAATATATGTAGTGGGACTATCCATGGGGGGAACGTTAGCCCTTGACCTTGCACTTCGCGTTGACAATATTGCAGCGATGGTGCTTGTAAATCCTTTAGTACTGCCACCTGCGCCATATTTCATGGAGATTTTGGATCAAATTTTGGCATCTGGTACGGAGATCACTCCAGGTATTGGCTCCGATATTGCAGAACCGGGCGCAAGCGAAGCTTCATACCCCGGATCTCCAGTAAGAGCCGCAAAGTCATTGTTTGAGGCAACGAGTGTGATCTACAAGCGCGTTGGCGAGATTAATATTCCGATACGCTTATTTAGTTCAAGTCAGGATCACGTGGTATCAGTCGAATCGGGAGAGTACTTGGCCGAGAATGCTCCGAACGTGGAGAGAATATTACTTGCACGCTCTTTTCATGTTGCCACCCTTGACTATGACAAAGATGTAATCAGTGACGGTATTTTGGAGTTTGTGGGCAAGTATTAGGACGTAAATCGCGGAATCGAAGCGTCAAATGCGTTAGGCGTGTAACCGTTCCTTCAAACTCCTACTCGAGAATCCAGATTTTCGAAAGTGAATGAGATCATTAAGTGCATTTGCCAAACTTAGCAGTACAGGTCGTTCACTTCGTGCCGTAGGCTATTACACATGTCTGAACAAGAAATTTCCGAGGAAGAAACCCTTCACGTTGCGCATCTCGCGAGACTTGGTTTGTCAGGTGCTGAGGTCAAAAGTTTTTCAAAACAGCTCTCCGCAATACTCCAACACGCAAAAGATATCGCGACGTTAGATCTAGACGACGTAGTTCCTACTAAGCATGCGATATCGCTAATGAATGTGATGCGCGAAGATACGGTCGGTGATTCACTTGATCGTGACGAGGTTTTAGCATCGGCGCCCGAAGCACAAAGTGGTATGTTTGTGGTACCGAAGATACTTGGAGAGAGTTGATAAATTGAGTGACATAGTGGATCTTGGTGCGCAAGAGATAGCAGACTTGGTCAAGTCGTCAAAGGTAAGCGCCACTCAGGTTGTCGAAGCACATTTAGACGAAATATCGCGTTACGACTCAAGGGTAAATGCCTTTTTATTAGTTATGGCAGAAAATGCTCTTGAGCAAGCAAAACGTATCGATGTCAGGCGATCCAAAGGCGAAGAGCTAGGACCACTTGCTGGAGTGCCAATTGCACTGAAAGACAACATGGCCGTAAGCGGTTTCGCTACGACGTGTGGATCAAAAATTTTAGAGGGATGGAAGCCGCCGTACACGGCAACTGCAGTTAAGCGGCTAGTTGCTGCCGATGCTGTATTGATTGGCAAAACTAATCTAGACGAATTCGCTATGGGTTCCTCTACAGAGAATTCCGCATATTTTCCTACAAAAAACCCGATTGATCCGACAAAGGTACCAGGCGGTTCAAGTGGGGGCTCGGCTGCTAGTGTAGCGGCACGCTTTACACCGATCGCCATTGGATCCGATACTGGAGGATCAATCCGACAGCCAGCGTCTCTATGTGGAATAGTTGGTGTAAAACCAACATACGGATTGGTTAGTCGATATGGACTGGTGGCATTTGCTTCTTCGCTTGATCAGATAGGTCCGTTTGCTAGAAACGTACAAGATGCAGCGCTAGCTTTACAGGTTTTAGCGGGTCACGACGATCGCGACTCAACAAGTATTCCCGGTTCTCACTTTGATAATTCATTTACCGATCGTGTGGCTGGCTTGAGAATTGGCGTAATTCAAGAGATGACGACAGGCATCTCAGGCGCGGTTGAACATACTTTAAATGATGCGATTGCGTTTTTACGCTCTATGGGAGCTACGGTAGAGGCGGTATCGATTCCCTCAACCACCTATGGATTATCCGCGTATTATCTCATCGCACCGGCGGAAGCATCGTCCAATCTGTCCCGTTTTGACGGTGTGCGCTACGGCCTAAGAGTTCCTGGTGCTGACATTACTCAAACTTATGAACAGACTCGCGCTGAGGGATTTGGTGCTGAAGTAAAACGGCGGATGATGCTAGGTACTTACGCGCTTTCGGCGGGTTACTATGATGCGCTTTATGGTAGAGCACAAAAAGTTAGAACACTAATTTTAGATGACTTTGCAAAGGCGTACGGCGCTTACGATGTGCTGATATCTCCCACTTCTCCAACTGTCGCGTTTGGGCTTGGCGATAAGACGGATCCACTGGCGATGTACATGGCGGACGTGTGCACAATTCCATCGAACCTCGCAGGTCATCCGGCAATGAGCGTTCCGTTTGGGTGTGATGAGGCCGGGTTGCCAATTGGTATTCAGGTACTTGCTCCCGCGATGGGCGAACAAATCATGTTTAGCGTTGCCCAGTCATTGCAAAACGGCGCCGCGAAACCAGCGGTTCCTGTTTGGCGCCGAGATTGAGTGTCCGGTACGAACTTTATAAAAAATTTGACTTAGATGCTTAAAAAGGAGTCCGATTGTGTTTGAAGAACAGGGATTCTTGGTCACCATTGGCTTAGAGGTCCATTGTGAGTTACTCACTGAGACAAAACTATTTTGTAGTTGTGCAAACTCGTTTGGCCAAGTACCAAATACAAATATTTGTCCGGTATGCTTAGGGTTACCTGGCTCCTTGCCAGTCATTAATAGTCGCGCAGTTGATTTTGCGATACGAATTGGTCTTTCCCTCAATTGCGAAATTCGACCCTCAGTATTTCACCGCAAGAACTACTTCTACCCTGACATGCCAAAAGGTTATCAGGTCTCTCAGTATGACGAACCAATATGTGTGAATGGCTACCTTGAACTTCCGAGCTTTGACAAAAAGGTAAGGGTCCTTCGTGCACATATGGAGGAAGATACGGGTAAGAGTACCCATATTGGGAGAATTCACGGTGCCGAGAAGTCGCTTGTTGACTTTAACAGGGCGGGCGTACCACTTGTAGAAATTGTCTCAGAACCAGACATGACCAGTGCTGATGAAGCGCGTGAATACGTATCAGAACTGCGCTCGATCCTCGTAGCAAGCGGAGCTACAGACGGGAAGATGGAAGAGGGTTCGCTCAGAGTCGACGCGAACGTTTCGGTGCGCAGAGTGGGAACTAACGAACTTGGCACCCGATGCGAGATTAAAAATCTTAACTCGCTTCGATCCCTAGGGCGCGCGATTACCTACGAGGCTAAGCGTCAGATTGAGGTAATTGAAGACGGTGGGGCAATCAAACAAGAAACCAGGCACTGGAATGAAGACCAAGGGCGAACCTCAGGATTGCGCTCAAAAGAAGAAGCATATGACTATCGATATTTTCCAGAACCAGATCTTACTCCGTTGGCGCCTTCTAATGAGTTAGTAGACGCAATACGTTCACAACTTCCAATAATGCCTCCCGAGCGACGCAACCGATTGCGTCTCGCTGGGAAAAGCGAGAATTATACAAGAAGTGAGTTGGAGCAAATTCAAACCTGTGTGAATTTTGGGTCTGATGAAATGGTGCTTTTAGCAGTGTCTAAAGGTGTACCATTTAAACTTGCTTTAGCACGAGCAGCCAATGAAGTCACCTCGATATTTGCGGATGATCCAACTGTTATCGACCCGGGAAAGTTTGTAGAACTGGTTAGCCTAGAGGCGTCGAGCGCACTTTCTGCGACACAGTCAAAGGCAGTGTTAGCGGAACTTGCTGTTGAACCGACCAAAGACGTCAAGGTGATTATCGCCGAGCTCGGTTTTGTGGGTCTTTCAGCGGATGAGTTAGCGCAAATAGTCAACGAATTGATCGAATCGAACCCAAAAGAATGGTTGAGATATGTTGAGGGCGAGAATCAACTTGGTGGTTTTTTCATTGGCAAAGCAATGAAAGTTTCAAATGGCAAGATCAATGGACGAGAAGTTGCCCAGATCATGGAAAGGCGGCGGAACGACATTTTGGCGTCACGGTAGGGTAATTTGTGAACCAGTGCTGCAGCCAATGGGTAATGCCTCCTAGAAGAGAAGTTCGCTAAATGTTTTTATGCGGTCATAGAGCCGATAGATTTTGTGGAGCAAATAAACGAAAGAGAAATGACTATGTCTAATTCAATGAAGCCTCGCAGCGGAGAGGTTACGGATGGTTACCGACGCGCACCGGCCCGCGCAATGTTGCGTGCCGTGGGTATGACAGACGACGACTGGGACAAGCCCCAAGTCGCAATCGCTTCTTCATGGAACGAGGTTACTCCTTGCAATATGCCGCTAGACGTTTTAGCCAAACGCGCTAAAGAAGGCGTTTTTGCAGCCGGTGGCTTCCCCCTCGAATTCAACACGATTGCTATTTCGGATGGAATTTCAATGGGCCATGAGGGCATGCGCGCAAGTTTAGTTTCCCGAGAAGTGATAGCAGATTCAGTTGAAATAGTCATGCACGCGGAACGATTTGACGGGTTCGTAGCACTAGCAGGATGCGATAAGTCGCTCCCTGGAATGCTAATGGCATCGGCTCGGTTGGATCTGCCTTCAGTGTTTCTCTACGGGGGTACGATTATGCCGGGCTCATACAAAGGTGAGGCAATCGACATCGTGAGCGTATTTGAAGCGGTGGGTGCCCGTTCGGCCAATAGTTTGAGTGATGAGGAACTGAAACTTATCGAGACTCAGGCTTGTCCAACTATCGGCTCGTGTGCTGGAATGTTCACCGCGAATACAATGGCTTCAGCCGCCGAAGCTCTCGGTATGGCGCTGCCAAATTCTGCCTCTGCGCCAGCAGTTGATATAAGACGCTCAGACTATGCCTTTAGATCGGGAAAGGCAGTTGTAGACCTTTTGCGACTTGGTATTCGCCCGCGCCAAATCATGACGAAGTCTGCGTTTGAGAATGCTATCGCTGTTGTGATGGCGCTAGGTGGATCCACCAACGCAGTGTTGCATCTCTTGGCAATCGCGAACGAGGCGAGAGTGGACCTGGAGTTAGACGACTTCAATCGAATAGCTGCTCGAACGCCGCATCTTTGTGATACCAAGCCCCACGGAAAATATCACATGAGTGACCTTGACCGTATCGGTGGTGTCTCAGTAGTCATGAAGCATCTTTTGGACGCGGGTTTATTGGACGGCGACTGCTTGACGGTGACAGGTAAAACCTTGGCGGAAAACCTGTCTGAACAAAGTATTCCAGAGCCTGATGGCAAAGTGGTGCATTCGCTTTCTAATCCAATACATGATATCGGCGGTATCGCCGTTTTGTCAGGCACTTTAGCTCCTCGCGGAGCCGTGGTTAAAGTCGCAGGGATCGACCAGTACACCTTTGATGGTACTGCTAGGGTTTTTGATGGTGAAGAGGGTGCATTAAACGCAATTTTAGCTGGCGAGATTGAGGCTAATACGGTCTTAGTGATTCGCTATGAAGGTCCCAAAGGCGGCCCCGGCATGCGGGAGATGCTAGCGGTTACTGGTGCTTTGAAAGGTGCAGGTCGCGGCGCTGATTGTGCACTTATCACCGACGGTCGCTTTAGCGGCGGAACGCATGGTTTTTCAATTGGTCATGTGGCTCCCGAAGCCGTTGATAATGGACCGATAGCTGTTGTACGTGACGGCGATCGAATTGTTATTGACGTAAATAAAAAGTCGATTGACTTGATGGTGTCTGATGATGAGATTGAAACTCGACGATCTCAAATAAAACATCCGGCACCTAGGTATACGCGCGGTGTATTGGCGAAGTACGCGAAATTAGTACAAGGTGCTGAAATCGGAGCGATAACTAGCGCTTAGTTATTGATTGAAGTGTTTAGTGCCACAAATCGTTAGGTGCTATAAAGGATCGTCGTAACACTGATTAGGAACTTTATTTTAAATACTTGTTTGGTTTCGGTGTATTTCGGCGCGTAATTTAATCAAGGGGCTGTAATTGTACTTGAATTCAGGTGTAATTATGGCCTTTGTTGTTGGCATTATCGTTTGCATTGCGCTAAGCTTAAACGTATATGAATTTTGCTCCTTCGCAATCAGTAGTACTAGTAGTAATTTTATAGCGCCGAAGCACAAGCTTTTATGGCGCTATTTGACCTCCCAAAAGGGAGGTTTTTTTGTTCCTAAAAAGATTTGCTTCTTAGAAAGTTTTTGACTTTACCAAGGAAAGAGAACATGAGACTAACCGGAGCGCAAGCACTGATTAAAAGCCTTGAAATGCAAGGAACCGAAGTGGTTTTCGGTTTACCTGGAGGGGCGATCTTGCCAGTGTATGATCCGCTTATCGATTCACCTATTCGCCACATTTTAGTTAGACATGAACAAGGTGCTGGTCACATGGCAGAAGGATACGCACAAGCGACCAATAGGCCTGGCGTGGCGATCGTGACTTCAGGACCCGCCGCCACGAATATAGTGACGCCGTTGGCTAACGCCTATATGGACTCGGTTCCAATCGTGGTGATTACGGGTCAGGTAGCAACTACGTCAATAGGTACCGACGCCTTTCAAGAGGCCGATACGACTGGTATCACAATGAGTATTACTAAGCACAATTGGCTGGTAAAAGACGCATCCGAGATTCCGCGAATAATTGCGGAGGCGTTTCATGTGGCAACAACTGGGCGACCCGGTCCGGTGTTGGTTGATCTGCCCAAAGACGTCTCCAACCAAATGATGGATTGGTATTGGCCCACTAGTATCGATTTGCCAGGTTATCGACCGACTATTAAAGGGCACCCACGCTCAGTGGCTGCTGCTGCGAAAATGATAAAGCAAGCTCGCCGCCCGATCTTATATGTGGGTGGAGGGGTAATACGCTCCAAGGCGACTGAAGCGCTTGGAGCGCTAGTAGCTAAAACTAATATTCCGGTGGTAACAACGTTGATGGCGCGGGGAGCATTTCCTGATGATCATCCCCTTTGTCTTGGGATGCCTGGAATGCACGGCAATTACACCGCAATTACTTCAATGCAAAAGTCTGATCTCTTGATTACCTTAGGAGCGCGCTTTGACGACCGGGTAACTGGCAAGGTTTCTGGATTTGCGCCCGAAGCGAAGATCATACACGTTGATATCGACCCAGCTGAACTTGGTAAAGTGCGTAAAGCTGACATACCTATCGTGGGGGATGTACGTTTAGTAATTGAGGACTTGATCGAGGCCCTCGATAAGGGCGAAGCGGGCGAGCAGGTACAAGAAGACTTGAGTGCCTGGATTGCACAAATTAGGGAATGGCAGGATAAATTTCCGTTGCGCTACGAGAAGGATCCAACCGATGGGACTCTAAAGCCGCAGTTTGTTGTAGAGACGCTGTCGTCTTTGGCGCCACCCGGTACGATCTTGGCATCTGGTGTTGGACAACATCAAATGTGGGGTTCGCAGTATTGGCGCTTTAACGATCCCAATACTTGGATAAATTCTGGTGGTTTAGGCACAATGGGGTTCGCGATACCTGGTGCCATAGGTGCAAAGGTGGGTCGACCTGATAAAATGGTATGGGCCGTAGACGGCGATGGCTGTTTTCAGATGACTGCCCAAGAGCTAGTCACTGCCGCTTCAGAGAGAATCCCGGTAAAGATTGCTCTTTTGAATAACGCCTATTTGGGTATGGTTCGCCAATGGCAAGAGATGTTTTATGACGAGCGGTATTCAGAGGTTTATCTCTCCCCTGACTTGCCCGACTATGTGAAATGGGCTGAAGCTATGGGTTGTGTGGCACTTCGTGTTGAATCGCCAGAAGAAGTTGCTCCAGCCATTGAAAAGGCGAATGAAATTAATGATCGCCCAGTTGTGGTAGAGTTTCGAACGGACTCGCGGGAAAAGGTTTTCCCGATGGTTGCATCAGGCGCCACCAATGACCAAGTCGACCTTGGTCCGTTGTTTGGAGGAGATTTGTGACAAGTTTTGGAACCTCAGTAATACCCATGAGTATGCCGGGCGGCAAGAACACCAGCGGGGTAAGCCATCATGTGCTTAGTGTCCTGGTGGAAAACAAAGCTGGAGTTCTGGCAAGGGTAGCACAACTTTTTTCAAGGCGCGGGTACAATATCTACTCCCTAGCTGTAGCACCTACCGATGATGAGAATTTTTCGCGGCTAACTGTGGTCGTGGACTTGGAGTCGGCAACTCTGGAGCAAATAACCAAGCAACTTCATAAACTCATAAATGTAATAAAAATTACCGAGATAAACCCGCTGGAGGCTGTTCAACAAGAGTTGCTGCTGGCAATAGTATCAACCGACGCCCAAAGCAGATCTCAAATACTTGAGCTAGCTGACATCTTTGGTGCCAAGGTGCTAGACGTGGGCTTAGAACGTCTTACACTAGCTTTGGCGGATAGTCCCGAAAAACTAGATGACTTTACTGAGTTGATTAAAGGTTTCGGGATAGTCGAGATTCAGCGTACGGGACGTGTGGCGCTTGCAAAGTTGTCGCGTTCCGGTTCGCGTAGTGGAATAACAAAAGGAAAGGCAAGCTAGCCAAATGGCTGAAATGTTTTACGAAGCCGACGCAAATTCATCGCTTCTAATGGGTAAAAAAGTTGCGGTTATCGGGTATGGATCTCAAGGTCACGCACACGCACTGAATTTGGCTGATTCTGGGGTAAACGTGGTCGTTGGGCTACGCGCTGGCTCCCCGTCTGTGGGAAAAGCTCAGGAGGCTGGTCTAAAGACCATGTCAGTAGCTGAGGCTAGTGCGTTTGCCGATGTGGTAATGTTGTTGGCGCCAGATACCGCACAGAAGAAGATCTATGACACGGAAATTGCTCCGAATTTAAGTGCAGGCGACGCACTTTTATTTGCGCATGGATTTAACATTCGATATGGTCAAATTGAACCTGCACCAGGAATAGACGTTGCCATGGTCGCGCCTAAAGGACCTGGACACCTGCTTCGTCGCACTTATGCGGAAGGTGGCGGAATTCCTTCTTTGATTGCGGTACACCAGGATGCTACGGGGAACGCGAGAGAGCTCGCACTGTCTTATGCGCATCATATTGGATCAACTAAGGCAGGAGTCCTAGAGACCACATTTGCCGAAGAAACCGAAACGGATTTGTTTGGGGAACAGGCAGTATTGTGTGGCGGGTTAGCCAGTCTGGTAACGGCGGGTTTTGAGACTTTGGTGGAAGCCGGTTACCAGCCAGAATCAGCCTATTTTGAGTGCTTGCACGAACTAAAGTTGATCGTTGATCTTTTGTATGAACACGGTTTATCTGGTATGTGGTTTTCAGTGTCTGAAACCGCTGAGTACGGTGGACTTACTCGCGGTCCACGCGTGGTAACTCCCGGCGTTAAAGCTGAGATGAAAAAAGTGCTTGATGAAATTCAATCTGGAGAATTTGCCCGGGAATGGGTAGCCGAGAACGAAGCTGGTCAGCCTAATTTTTCAAGGTTGCGCAAAGAAGCCGAAGAGCATCCTGTTGAAGCGGTTGGTCGCGAATTACGAGCCATGATGCCATTTTTGTCACACGCTAAAAACATTCGTGATGTCTCGGGGGGCTAATTTTGCTCGATGTCGACGAGCGTAAATGCCTGAGCGACCTTTCAGTTGCAAGGAGATCGCACTTTTTAGAGTCCCACGATCTCCTGAACGTTATTGTGAAGTTCTACTTTGTTGCCATAGCGTTGGCGATTGTTGCTGATGTCGTTACTACGAGTTCCAACTTTTTTAGTTTCACGGTCGCAGATGCGACCTTTGTAAGACGCTATGGCAACGGTTTTGCGGGTCTTGTACTGGTTTATCTCACCTATTTAGGTTTGATGAAGGGTGTAAGAGGCGGTCCAGTTGTCTTGTTCGCGCCTGAAGTTCGTATGGTGTTTTTATCAGGGGTAGACACTGCCAGTTTGCTTCGTAGAAAAGCGATTCGGTCAATCACGCAACTCTCGTCGCTCTATGCAGGTATTGGATTCGCATTTGGATTTGCAATTCATACGCTCGGACACGCGAATCCGTTGGCAGCACCGCTTTCGCTAGGCCTTTTTGGCCTAGTTGCCGGAGCCGTTGCTGGTGGAACGGCGTGTTTGGCGCTGGGATTGAGACTCAAATCCAGTCTTATTTATTATTTTGGGATTTTGGTTTTGGCGTTGCTGCTCGTCGCCGCCATATTTCATATTGAGCCCAACCCAATAGCTAATATTGCAGGTGTCGCAACTGCATTTTTATCTCCTTTTTCTTTGAGCGCCATGCTGGTGGATGTTGTTCTGGTAATCGGAGCGTTTATGTGCGTGCTGTTAGTGCCGCGCGCAGATCTTGAGACAATAGAACGCCATTCGGAACTTGTGTCACGTCTTCGCTTTGCGATTGGCATGCGTGACATTAGAAGCGTAATTGTGTTATCACGTTCTCTAACCGAAGACGGCTATAGGTCGCGGTCATATGCGCGCGTCCTCTATCGTTTCTTGCCAAACCCTAAATCCGCACCTGTAGTTAGAAGTCTTCAAAGCATGGCTAATTGGTCAGTTAGGAGATATATCCGCCTAGTTCTAATGCTGCTGGTCGGTCTGACTTTGATTAGTTATGCTTGGAATGGCACCCAGGCAGCGTATCTGCTGGCGGTACCCTTTATTTATCTTGCTGGCATGGATTTGGGCGACCCTGTTACAAACCTGGTAGATAGACCTAACGCTTTTTGTAATTACCCTGTAGCTGATGGCTGGCTATTGTCACGTTCTTTGGTTGCTCCGATTGGGGTATCTGTCATAGCGTCATTGATTATTGCGAGCGGTGTTTATCTTATTCATCCGGCAACGCCTATTTTGGTCATACTTCCGATCGCTCTCTCCCTGGGTGTTTCTTCAGTGCTAGGTGGAGCGGTAGGCGGTATCAGATCAGGTTCTTCTACGGATTTTGCCGGACTTATGACACCAGAGTTGCAGGCGATGGGCATGCTAATTGAATTGATTCCAGTTGCGATTTCGGCAGCGTGGCTCTTTCCTGCAATCAACTCTCATGCTGCTTATCTGACTCATCAGCCGCCTGAGGTTCAAGCAATTTCTACCGCGTTTTTTTCGCTACTAGCCCCGTTGACCGCGTGGGCATGGATCAGCAATAAAACTGTACTAAAGTCCCAATAATAATCCAAGGCGGAGCATTGAATTCAACTACAGAGGCAGTCAAACAAGTAGTTCTAACTGTGGATAATGTCTCGAAGACGTTTGACGAAGCTCTGGTGCTAGATAAAATTTCACTCACCTTGAAACGTGGGTCAGTTAGCGTCTTGGTCGGCACTAATGGTTCGGGCAAGACGACGCTACTCAAATCTATAGCTGGCGTGATAAGTCCAGATTCTGGTACGATCGAAATTCTTGGGGCAACCGCAGGATCTCGACAGGCGCGAGCTGTGACTTCAGTTACCTTTGACGATCCAGCTCTTTATCCCGATCTAACGGTATTTGAGCATCTTGCATTCGCTGCTCGACTTGGTGGTCTTGTTGATTTTCAAGACAGAGCTACGGAGTTGCTAAAGGAGCTTGGCATATCAGAGTTGCAAGATCGAATACCAAAAGGCTTTTCTAGAGGTCAACGTCAAAAAGCAGCACTAGCCCTTGGGCTGGTTAGACCCTTTAGGTTGCTGATCTTGGATGAACCATATGTGGGATTGGATACTTTCGGTAAAAACGCTCTTGCAAGCTTTCTTATCCAGGCTCGGGATGCAGGCGCTTGTGTGCTGGTCGCTACGCATTCCCCAGAACTTCTAAAGATCGCTGACAATATGTTGGTGTTGTCATATGGGAAGTTAACGTATAAAGGCAAACCGGATGCAAAAAAGCTAGAAGTAGAACTTTAGTTTTTGCATCCGGAACCAAATGTGACACTAAGAAAGGAACTAAGGCCCTACTTCTTTTTGAGCCTCAGACGTTCTAGCAAGTTGGCGCGATAGACGATTAATGGCATTCAAATATGCGCGAGCGGATGCCTCTACCACGTCTGTTGAAATTCCTTTTCCTGATACTTTCACACCGTTGGATTCGAGCTGTACCACTACGTCGCCTAATGCATCCACACCCCCGGTGACCGACGACACCGAAAATCCGATCAATTTGGCACTGATGCCAGTGGCCTTTTGAATTGCTTGTCCGGCTGCGTCAATCATTCCGTTGCCATCTGCGCTGGCCTCTACTTTTCCAGAGGATGAAGATAACACCACTTTTGCCGTAGGTGTTCCTACTGTGCCTCCGACCACATGCAGTTCTTCGAGGGAGAAAGTATCAGTCGTGGTCAGTTGGAGTTCTTCAGCGACAATTGCTTCGAGATCTGCTTCGGTAATGTCGAGTTTTCGATCAGCAAGTTCTTTAAATCGAGTAAAGGTAGTGTTTAGCTCGTCACCTTTGAGAGAAATGCCCATTTTTTGTAGCGAATCTGAAAAAGCGTGCCTTCCGGAGTGTTTGCCGAGGATGATCTGAGAACCCTTTTGACCGACAGATTCCGCGTCAATGATTTCATAGGTGGTACGATCCGACAACACGCCATGTTGATGAATTCCGGACTCATGGGCGAACGCATTTCTCCCAACTACTGCTTTGTTGTACTGGATTGGATATCCAGTCAATCTTGAAACAAGTCTTGATGTCCTGGCAAGCTCTTCTGTTTTGATTTGGGTAGAGATGCCTGGGAATTGGTCGCCCCTAATTTTAATTGCCATTACAACCTCTTCGAGAGCCGCGTTGCCAGCTCGTTCGCCGAGCCCATTTACACAGACTTCGACCTGGCGAGCACCCGCTTGTACACCCGCCAGTGAATTAGCCGTTGCCAGACCGAGATCATTATGGCAGTGCGTGGAAAGGATGTAAGTACCCGATACTGATTTACGGATATAGCTAATCAAAGCGCCAAAATCCCACGGAATTCCATATCCCACCGTGTCGGGGATATTTAAGGTGTTTGCGCCCGAATCTACTGCAGCTTGCAACACTTCGATCATGAAATCAAGGGGAGTTCTTGTGGCATCTTGGGGTGAGAACTCAACGTCATCCGTGTACGTTTTAGCTCGTGCGACACCCGCCCGAGTCTCAGAGAGAACCTGGGCTTCGTTCATTTTCAACATGTTCGTCATATGTACCGGTGAGGTCGAGATAAAGACATGAATGCGTGCACGTTCGGCACTTTTCAGTGCCTCCCAACATCGATCAACGTCAGTGAGGTTGGTTCTAGACAGTGCCGCGATAATTGGCCCTTGGACTTGTTCGGCAATCATTTGCACGGCTTCGAAGTCGCCAATGCTAGCCACCGGAAAACCTGCCTCAATGTAGTCAACATTTAACCGTGCAAGTTGTTCGGCAATTTCAAGTTTTTCTTTCGGATCAAGCGAGATTCCTGGTGACTGTTCGCCATCTCTAAGTGTGGTGTCAAAGATAACTAGTTTTTCACCTTCGTGATTATCTGACATGTTGGTCCTTTCGTTACTTGAGAGATGCGTTGGAGATTAACCAAAGCATCAAAATCCATATTTTTGGCAAATAAAAAACCTCCTTGTTCATCCGAACAGGAGGTTGCAGCGCGACTTTTTTGAAGCCCGCTGTTTAGGTTAGAAGTAGTAGTGAACGAGAAAATAAAACCATTGGAAATATATACTACTTCGCTTTAGGGAATTAATGCAAGTGAATGTAAAAATGTTCACCCAACGCGATGTGCCAGTTCTGAGTGGATAGTTTTGTATGGATTTATACCCGATACTCGAAAATCTAATTGCGAACAAAAAAACGCTAACGCGTTCGATATGCTTTCATATCCAATAGAGCGCGACCCACGAACTACTGTCTTATTGTGGTCAGCCACTGAACTTTGCCAAGTTACATGCAATCAAAAACAGCTAACAGCTCTTGCATATACGATTCCTTGCGCTTTACTAATTTGCGCCAGCACCGCATCGGAAGGTTCAGCTGTCGTGCTTAGCACCATGAGCGCTGTTGACCCATCGTCAGATGGTCCTACTGCCATTGAAGATATTGAATAGCCAGCATCTCCTAAAATTGTACCCACGAGGCCGATTTTGCCAGGAGCGTCATCGTTGCGTACAACCAGCATGTGCTTCGCAGGAGGTACCTCAACACGGTGCCCGTCGATCGCAACAATCCTAGGATCTTGATTGTGCCCGGCTACGGTAGCTGAAACGCTGTGCTTCGAAGATGACAAACTCAACAGGCTGACATAATCTTTGGACGTTGTGGTGAAAAGTTCTTTCATTTCAAGTCCGCGCTCTTCAGCCAGTTGCGGCGCGTTTACATAAGATACTGGCTCGTTCGTGCCTGCTCCAAATACGCCTTTTAGCGCTGATAGCGAAAGCAACCTAGTATCACCTGTTGCGAGTTGACCCTGATATTCGATGTTTAGTACTTCAGGTAGGCTTCCTTCAAGCGACGCCAAAAAACGCCCAAGGGCTTCGGCAAGCGGAAGGAATGCCTTTACTGCTTCTGGAACTTCAGCGGCGTTCACATTGACTGCAAAGGGAACGAAGTCACCAGCTAGTGCAAGTTTTAGCTGTTCCGCGATCGTTATTCCAGCTTTATCTTGGGCTTCTGTAGTGCTTGCGCCGAGATGAGGAGTGGCAACAACATTTGCAAGCTTGAATAGCGGAGAATCTGTACACGGCTCGGAGGTAAAGACGTCAAGTGCGGCACCGCCTAAGCGGTTTTCAACGAGTGCGTCGTAGAGCGCCTGCTCGTCTACTAATCCACCTCGAGCCACGTTGATGATACGCGCAGTTGGCTTGGCTTTTGAGATCATTTCTTTACCAATTAAGCCCGTTGTTTCTTTGCTTTTTGGAAGATGTATGGTTATAAAGTCGGAAACTTCCATCAGTTTCGCAAGGTCAAGAAGTTCCACGCCCATTTGCTTGGCTCGGTCTTTCGAAACAAATGGGTCATAGGCAACGAGTTTCATGCCAAACGCAAGAGCCCTTTGAGCTACCAATGCACCGATACGCCCAAGGCCGACAACTCCCAAGACTTTTCCGTAAAGTTCTGTACCTTCCCATTTTGATCGTTCCCACTTTCCAGCAAGGAGACTCGCATGGGATTGGGGAACGTTTCTGGCCTGAGCTAAAATCAGCGCCAACGTCAATTCGGCGGCAGACAAAATATTCGACTGTGGCGCATTTATCACCATGACACCATTTTTGGTCGCATGCGCAACATCAACGTTGTCAAGACCAATACCAGCTCGACCTACGGCGACTAAATCTTTCGCGGCATCAAGAACTTCACTGGTGACCTTGGTCGCAGACCGAATGATCAAACCGTGTGCCCCTGGAACTGCCTTTAGAAGTTCTTCTGGTGAAAGACCTAAGCGAACATCCACTTCGTGACCATCAGATCTCAGTAGATCTAGTCCCCGGTCTGCAATTTCTTCAGTTACGAGTATCCTGGCCATTTATCTCCTCAAAGTTGAAGCGCGAGCACTTTAGAACCCTATATCGCAAAATGCATAGTTTGAAGTGTCGAAGACTTTTCGACAGCCAAAGCCAATATATGTTTCTAAGACCAGCCTACCTGTGAAAGTTTACTATTGATAGCAGCCTCAGGAATATCTCACCCGAGTGGTTCGAGTGATGTAAAATTCCAGGCAATCCTAATGGGCTAATTTTTAAGAAGCGAATTCACGCTTTGCAAAAATTTCTTGCAGTTTTTAGATGATTTGGATTAAGGCGCAGAGTCGGCTACGAGACGAGCAAAACGAGATATGCCCTCTTTTAGATCGTCGTCGGCAAGTGCGTATGACAAGCGAAAATACCCTGGCGTTCCAAAAGCTTCACCCGGTACCACGGCAACTTTTGCTTGGTCAAGAATGATGCCAGCTAATTCAGAGGTCGATTTTGGGCGCACTCCCCCGTAATTTCGTCCAATTAGATCACCGACGTCTGGGTAGACGTAAAAGGCGCCTTGAGGAACTGGGCATTTCAGACCATCTATTTCGCCAAGCAAATGAGTAATAGTTTTGCGCCGGCGATCAAAAGCCTCTCTCATTTCGCTGACCGTGGATTGGTCACCGACCAGAGCCTGGATTGCTGCTCGTTGAGTGACGTTGGCGATATTTGACGTTGACTGCGATTGGAGATTGGTAGCGGCATTGATGACGTCTTTTGGCCCAATCATCCAGCCAATACGCCAGCCGGTCATGGCATAGCTCTTAGCAACGCCATTGACAATCACGGTTTTGTCTAAGCCTCGACTATCTAACGTAGCAATTGATGTTGCACTAACACCGTCATACACGAGATGCTCGTATATCTCATCGGCCATTACCCAAAGATCGTTGTCCTGGCAGAAATTCGCTAGAGCTCGGGTTTCGGATAAGTTGTAAACGCTTCCCGTAGGGTTGGATGGAGACACGTATAGGAACATTTTGGTGCGAGAAGTCAGGTATTTGCTTAATAATTCAGGTGTGACCTTGAAGTCGCTTTGAATATCTGAGGGGACAAAAACAGGCACTCCGCCAGCTAACTTTACAGCCTCTGGATATGTCGTCCAATAAGGAGTGGGAATAAGTACTTCGTCCCCTGGATCAAGTAAGGTGGCAAACGCATTGAAAATCGCGTGTTTGCCACCGTTGGTCACAAGGGTGTTGGCCGGGGCGATCTCAAGTCCTGAATCGCGCTTTGTTTTCATGGCGATTGCTTCTCGAAGTTCGGGCAGGCCAGCGGTAGGGGTGTATCGGTGATTCTTTGGATCGGCACATGCTTTGGCTGCAGCCTCTACGATTGAAGGTGGAGTAGGAAAGTCAGGCTCTCCCGCACCGAAACCGATAACGTCAACTCCCGCGGCCTTTAGTGCTTTGGCCTTCGCGTCAATGGCTAGTGTTGCGGATTCGGCGACGGAACCGATTCGTTGGGAGATTCTAGGTTTACTCTCCATATTCACATCTACTTCCTAAGGTGAGAACTACGTAAATTATGAGTGACAAAAAAGTCAATACAAGCATACTAATACCTTCTGATCTACTTCCAAAAGACGGTAGGTTCGGTTCCGGACCTTCCAAGGTAAGACCGGAGGCCGTTGAGGCACTTATGTTACGTGCCTCCGATTATTTAGGCACTTCACATCGGCAAAAGACGGTCAAATCGGTTGTGGGTTCGCTTAGAAAGGGACTTTCAGAACTTTTTGAACTGCCCGATGGCTATGAAGTCATTTTGGGTAACGGCGGTGCCACCTTTTTCTGGGATACCGCAGTATTCTCGTTGATTCAGAACAAGAGTCAACACTTGTCGTTTGGGGAATTTTCCTCCAAATTCGCGGCTTCGGCCAAGGCAGCTCCTTTTTTAGAAGATCCCATTGTCATAAAGTCTGATCCCGGTACTCATCCAGTTGCTATGCCAGATAGTTCAGTTGACGTTTATGGGCTTACGCACAATGAAACTTCTACCGGTGTTTCCATGGCGATAACGAGACCCGAAGGTGCAACGGGGCTGGTTGTTGTCGATGCCACTTCGGCGGCAGGTGCGCTTTACGTTGATCCGCAAGAGTTTGATTGTTATTACTTTGCCCCGCAGAAGGCATTTTCTTCAGATGGTGGACTTTGGTTAGCACTAATGTCTCCCCAGGGGATAGAGCGCGCCAAAAAAGTTACCTCTAGTGAAAGATATGTGCCACCGGCCTTGGATCTTGGAATAGCGATAGATAACTCATTGCTAGATCAAACCTACAACACGCCGGCCTTGGCAACAATTTTTTTAATGGACAACCAAGTCCAGTGGATGCTTGAAAATGGCGGAATGAATTTTACTACAGCTAGGTGTGCACGCTCTGCGTCGATACTCTACAATTGGGCCGAAGCGTCTGACTTTGCTACGCCATTCGTAGAAGATGTCGCTATGCGATCGAATGTCGTGGCGACAATTGACTTTTCCGATGAAATAGATGCCATGGCTGTGGCTGGGATACTACGAGCTAATGGAATTGTCGATACTGAGCCATATCGAAAATTGGGTCGAAATCAATTAAGGATTGCTTTGTTTCCGTCCATCGATCCAGCAGATGTGGAAGCCTTGACCGCATCTATCGACTTTGTGGTCAGCAAGTTGTAATTATTTTGAGAATAGACCCCCGTATAGAGCTCGTTTTTCTGGGAACTTTGTGGGGACTATCTTATGTTTTAATACCAGTTGGGCTTACCTATTTCAGTCCTGCTCAACTGGTGCTAGCGCGCTTGCTCTTTGGAGCAATCACCCTGGGTGTGGTGCTGTATCTATCTCACCCTAAAGAAAAATTATTTAATGGTTTTGGCAAGAAAACCTGGTTACACATACCAATTCAAGCTGTCGTGGCCTCCACGCTTCCATTTTTGTGTATTGCCTACGGTGAGACAAAGACAAGTGCGGCAATCGCTGGAATGCTAAATGCCGTTACACCACTATTTACGTTTGTATTCTCACTTATATTTCTGCCGCGTGATAAAGACGTTCGGCGAAAGATTCTGGCGTTGGTTTTGGGTTCTGTTGGCGTTGTTTTGATACTTTCGCCTTGGGCTTCCACTGGCGCTGGCCAGGCTAGATATATTGGCAGTTTGGTGGTGCTATGTGCTTCTGGGTTTTATGCCTACGGTTTTGTGTACACCAAGAAGTATTTAGGTACCGTTACGGCGGCTCCTTTGGTTTTGGCCTTTCTGCAGATTTCGTTTGCGGCCCTATTGGCTGTTCCCGCCTTAGTTTTATTTCACGCGCCACGCCATCCGCACGGATCGTTGCTAAAGGCGATCGCCGCAATCGTTGTCTTGGGCGTGGTGCAAACGGGGATGGCGACATTGATGTTTCACCGCATCGTGAAGGCTCTTGGCGCTACTGCCTCATCGTTCGTTACTTACGTAATCCCTGTCGTAGCCGCAATCTCTGGTATCGTATTTCTAGGCAATCGCCTGGGAATATCCTCAATCGTAGGAGCTGCAATTGTTCTCGGTTCCGTAGCTCTCATTGCAGCGCAATCTACACGAGTAAAGGGAGCCAAGACCGTCGAGATTGCTCGTAAATTATGATATCTGCTTCATGGGTGAGAGTGATACCGATATCGTCTAGACCTTCAAGAAATCGATGTCGCGTGAATTCGTCAAGCGGAAAGGTTTCAGAGATTGAGAGTTCGTCACACGAGAATGTTCTCGTGGATATGTCAATGGTGAAATTCAGCTTCGGATTGTGAAGAACTTCTGCTTGAAGTCTTGTTACGATGCTCGCTGGAATTGTCACAAGAACCAAACCGGCTTTGGTTGAGTTGTTGAAGAAAATATCGCCGAACTTGGACGACACAACTGCTTTAAACCCATAATCAGTCAGTGCCCATACGGCATGTTCTCGTGATGAACCTGTTCCGAAGTTGGGACCGGCAATCAAGACCTTGGCGCCTGCATAAATGGCGTTGTTCAAGATGAAATTTGGATCGGTTCTCCATTCGCCAAAGAGCCCGGCACCGAAACCTGTTCGTTCTACTCTTTTCAACCAATCCGACGGAATGATTTGATCTGTGTCAACATCGCTGCGTTCCAAGGGTAAAGCAGTTCCGCTAAAACTTGTAATTTTTTCCATTTAATTCGTACTTTCTTAGTAAAAATCGACTGACGTCTCGGTGGATTTATAGGTCGGCAGGAGTTGCTAAGTGCCCAAGAATTGCAGTTGCCGCGGCAACTTGTGGCGAGACCAAATGGGTTCTTCCGCCCCGTCCTTGTCGGCCTTCGAAGTTGCGATTTGACGTAGACGCTGAGCGCTCCTTTGGCTTTAATTGATCGGGATTCATTCCAAGACACATTGAACAACCGGCGTTTCGCCATTCAAAACCAGCGCTCGTAAAGATCTTATCGAGTCCTTCTTTTTCTGCCTGGGCTTTTACTAACCCTGAGCCAGGAACTACCATGGCTCTCAACCCGTCTTTTACTTTGTGGCCAGAAACAATTGAGGCAGCTGATCGAAGATCTTCGATTCTCGAGTTCGTGCATGAACCTATAAAAACAGTATCAATTTCGATCTCTTTTAGCTTGGTGCCAGGCGTTAGCCCCATATATGACAGAGCACGGCTAGCTGCTTCTTTGGATGCCAAAGAACTAAAGTCTTCAGGATTAGGTACGACCGAATTGATGGATGCTACCTGACCCGGATTTGTGCCCCAGGAAACAAATGGAGATAATTTTGCAGCGTCGATGTGAACTACTTTATCGAAATCCGCGCCCTCATCTGTTTGCAGGGTTTTCCAATAGGCGATTGCTTCGTCGAGTTCTGGTCCTTTTGGTGCAAATGGTCTGCCTTTAATGTATTCAAAGGTGATTTCGTCGGGGGCTATCATCCAGATCG
>JAJYGT010000082.1 GCA_021785005.1 Actinomycetes bacterium | reverse complement strand
AAGTTGTGGGAACTCGGACATGGACTTCTTTTTGGACACCAAAAACAGCTTCCTCAAAAGTTAAAGTGATCGACGTTTCCATATCTTCACCACGCTGTGCACCTGATCGAGACGACCTAGGCGATCCTCCACCAAAGGCAGCACCAAACATTGATTCAAAAATGTCGCCAAATCCGCCTTGACCAAACACATCACCGGGACCGTTACCAGGACCGTTAGCCCCGTACGTATCGTAAGCGCGGCGCTTATCTGGATTACTCAACGTCTCATAAGCAGTGGATACTAGTTTGAATCGCTCCTCAGATTCTTTATCGCCACCGTTGATATCAGGGTGCAATTCTCTAGCTAATCTTCGATAGGACTTTTTCAACTCATCCTCTGATGCGTCGCGACTAACCCCTAAGATTTCGTAATAATCTACTGCCATCTATCCCTCACTTAATCTTCGGCCAAGATTTTGACTAACAACTTTCGCTGCACCGATCACCGAACCGTAATTCATCCGCGTGGGTCCGATTAGACCAATCGTGCCCATTTGCACACCGTCAACGCTATATGGTGCCACCACAATCGCACATTCTTTCAGTGATGAAAGACCGTGTTCTGAACCTATTGCCACACCATGACCACTAGCCAACACGCTACGCATTAGGCCCAACACCATAAAATGGCGTTCCAAAATCGACACAATGCCACGCACGGTTTCTACCGCATCAAACGACTGAACTACTCTACTTGTTCCACTGATAAACACGCCAGAATTCTCCGCATTACGGATCGCATCTTTGACCGCACTAAAAGCTAGTTCTAACAGAGCATTCAACCCCGTGTTACTTCCTATCGGCGCTACAGAAACGTCACGCGCTTCTTTATCTTTGAAATGCTCGGTAAGTAGGATCGAAATTTCTCTTAGATCAGACTCATTGGTATAAGTCGGCCATTCGATCGTGCGCTTTTCAACCGATCCGTTCTCATCTACAATAACCGCGATCACGCTGTGTTGGTTGAGCCCGATTAACTGCACAGCCAAAATTTGAGTCTTTTGCGGGGAAGGACCTGTGACTATTGCTGCACAATTTGTCAGGTTCGTTAGTAAAGTTGTTGTTGCACTTAGCAGATCATCAATTTCGTAATATGCACTACTAAAGAACGAATCAATCGTATCGCTCGGCTCTGACCCCAGTTCAACACTGGTCATAAGCTCATCAACGTAGCGACGATAACCCTTCTCGGTCGGAATTCTTCCTGCGCTGGTGTGTGGCTGGGCTAAATACCCTTCTTTTTCAAGGGAATACATTGCATTTCGAATAGTTGCTGAGCTAACAGAAATTTCTGGCAACGAAGCAATCTGCGCTGAGCCCACGGGACCAGCTGATCCGATATAAGCTTCCACAACTGCGCGCAATATTATTGCACGACGATCTTCAACACTAAAGTTCAATTTGACACCCATCTTGATAAGTCCCAAAACCCTTTAGCAGTTAAGTCTATCGAGTGCTAAGTCCTAGGCATCAAACCCAGTAAGCATTTATCGCCAATTGGGCTCGAAGACCACAATTAGATCTTTCTGTCATAAAACCGCAACACGCGCTCTCGATAAAAAATTGCAAGCGTATCTAAAAGAGTATAAAAAACCGATCTAATGTTAATCGTGCTTGAAAATCGCTCGCGAATAACTATCGGCGCTTCAAAAAATTCTGTATATCCAAGTTTGCGCGCGACTACAAACAACTCTAGGTCAAAAGCAAATCGCTTTTCCACCATCAGCGGAAGCGCTCGTTCAATAACTTCTCGGCGACAAAGTTTAATTCCTGTTTGGGTATCTTTGACGCTTAGGCCAAATAACGCTCTTATCATCAACTGATACGCAGCTGAATACATGCGTCTTAGAGGTGGATATACCACTTTGGACATCGGATGTCGTTTTGAACCGAGAACTATATCGGGTTGGTAAAACTGTAGCGTACCGATAAAAGCTGGCAGTGCAGATGGGTCAATATCGCCGTCGCCATCTATAAATCCCAAATAATCGCCGCGACCAAGTAATAAACCAGTACGTAGTGCCGCACCTTTACCTTGGCGTTTAAGATGGTAAACGTCTTTCACCGTAGACACGCCCAGCTTGGCCAGAACATCAGGGCTGGCATCAGTTGAGCCGTCGCATACTGCAATAACTTCATACGGAATTGATGTCGAGTCTAAAACATCAAGAATCTCCAACAAAGAATCTTCAAAGTGTGGGCCGGGATTGTAAAAAGGCATCACAATCGACACGAGTGGCTTAAGGGCTAACTTACCGACCTCAAACTTGTCCTTTTCCTTTGAGGAGACGACTAGAAAGCCTTCAGTTTGCAATCGCTCTCGATAGGACTTAGGTTCGGGAGATTTTCCCATCGGATACAACTGCGCCACTACTTCATCACCATAGTGCTTTCTTCCAAGGCCTTCTTTGTTTACCAAATACGACATTACTACATAGGTAAGACCTAGTTACTTTTCATAACTCGCATTTGACTCCAACACGATAATCGTCACTTAGAGCGTACAATTTAAGTAAAAGGATGCAAATAGAATTTGTGTGAGTTTTAGCAATATCTAGTACACCGATAAAATACACACCGTATTGCTGCCGGCTGCGGGTTTTGAAGATGTTAGAAATCGAATGGAGTATGACGTGTTAGCGACATTCGCTATATTTTTGCGAGAAGGCATCGAAGCTTCGATGATAATCGCCATTCTCCTAGCGTACCTGGACAAAATTGGCAAACGTGAGAACTTTCGCGACGTCATTATGGGAGTCGTAATCGCGCTTAGTTTTGCCGCCATCGCGGGCACAGTAATTTATTTGGTACTCAAAAATTATGCTGGCACCAGACTCCAGACTCAATTTGAAACCTTGACTTACTTAGTTGCTGCCGCGGTTATGACTTACATGACTTTTTGGATGAGTCAACACGCACGCAGCCTCGCTAGCGATCTACAAAATCGGGCAGAATTTGCCTTGAAGCGAAGTGCACGCTTTGGCCTTGGACTAATTGCCGCCCAAGCCGTAGGTAGGGAGTCGCTCGAGGCAATGGTATTTACGTTGGCAATCGTTTTTGCTACCAGCGGAAAGGGCGCAGTTTTAGGAGCAGTTATTGGACTATTGGCATCGCTGGGTTTTTCGGTCTTCGTTTACCGATTGGGGAAACGTCTCAATATTGCGAGGGCTTTTAGAATCCTAGGATTCGCACTTATGATCTTTGCTGCGGGACTACTTATCGATGCGATACAAAACTTACAACAGCTCGGTTACTTGCCGATTCTTACCGCTTCTATGTGGAATACAACGAGCTTCTTGAATGACCAATCCACATTTGGCGATATCGTACACAGCTTCTTTGGATATGCTTCGCGCCCCAGTGTCTTACAAGGCATAGTTTATGTCACCTACCTAGCGACTGTTTTGACAGTGTTTTTCAAAGTCACCAAAAAGAAGCAGCTCACAAAGAAACCACTTGTACACCAACACTAATCCGGCAACGAATTTCGCGTTGTGCAAGCATTTTCACAAGTGGTTACCAAGCGTTAGTTTTAGACGACTTCGAGAAAACCCTACCCAAAGGACGAACCAGAAATAACTCGGACAACGTTGGCCGATCTCCAACAATTGCGCATTCGCCGCCATAAAGAAGGCAACCGACAAATATCTGAAATTTGCTAGTCGGTATTGGATGAGACCGCGTAGGGCGACTGAAATGCGGCTGCCATAGCATCCCACCAAGTATGAAATCACATCTAATTGCGTTTTACAACTAAGTGGGGATTTTTGGTAAGCAAAATTGGAGATGTTTGTTTACGCCAGGAGTGTCAAACCATAGGAGAAAAACGCATTACAGCCACAATCACTGAAATTACCCTTGCACCGAAAATCAAGTTCTTCGACGACGAACTCACCGCGAAAACATTCGAACGAAACACCTCCTAGGGCGCGTCGGACAGACTTTCGGTTGGGACTGCGTATTGATTCATTTAGGAAAGCGGTTGAGGTGTTGCCGCCTAGTTCCAAATTCTCTGTATGAAAATCTACTATCCATGTTTACATAGCCGTGGACAGTAGATTTTCATTTAGGTTATTTCAAATTAGTGAAGTGCCGCAATCAAACCGCTTACGTTAGGGGTGCCGAGCCCTGAAGCCGCATCCCAACCCGAAAGAGCCGAATAACCAGTAATCGAACCGAAACTGTTATTGCCCACTGTGATGTCATGGAACGCAGATGCGTAACTAACTGGATTAGAACTCAATTGATACAGCTTGGGAACGATGAAACCCTGTGGACCGTCAGCCTGGTTGATACATGCGATAACAGCCGCCCACTGAGGGGTAGCCGCACTTGTTCCTCCAATTGGTACCCATCCCGCGCCAGCTGGATCAAAGCTCTCATAAATCAAGACAGATGAGACCACAGCGGCATTATAAGAGACATCAGGAAGTCCCCTCGCTCCTTCATTTGGATAGTTTTGCTGAACAAGGGTGCTCTGGGCAGAAGTTATCCCAAAAATTGAACTAAATCCTCCTCCACCAGCTCCGTAGCCGTCATTCCAAACTGATTCATTTTGATATCCACCAATTGATGCGGCGGGGGGATTAGTAATCTGAGTACCACCAACCGACATTACATTCGGACTAGATGAAGGATAGTTGACCGTCGCATATGGATAGACCGACCCTTGCTTGTTGGTATTTAGCACTCCTGAATCTCCAGAAGCGAACAGGACGCTTACCCCCGCCTTCGCGGCTTGGGCATACAAGCTATCGAGTCGAACGATTGAAGCCGATGAATTAAAAGCCTGCTCTGTCGTAGCGAATGAGTCTGACCAGATGTTGCCAATGTGATTATCCAATGCCCACTTTTGGGCATTTTCTAGATTCTGCAAACCCTGAACTCCTTGGGTCTCTGCAACTGGTACCGTCACCAAGGCTATGTTTGCGCCTGGCGCCATTGCATGGGCGTATTCCACATCAAGCGTCGTTTCATACGCCCAACCGATTTCAGTACCGACAGCTTTGTTATGGAAATCGACCGGGCTTGGCAAACCGTCATAGTTGAGTACCGTCGTACCCTCGGGATTATAGATCTTAAATGAAGGTGGAGCAGGTATTGAGAAAGCCGTGTCAAATGTTGCCAAGTCTTGGCGAATCGTAGGTGAACCATATGAATCAAATATCACGATGGTTTGACCGCTGCCGTCTGCTGTGGTTGTGGGCGGAAAATTGTACTGAGCTGCCATATCATGCGGTCCATAACACGCTATCGGAAAAGGAACTACTGGAGGTTGAAACATCGCTAGGCACTGGGCGGGTGTAGGTGGAGTAGCAGCGCTTGATCCGTTTACCAACGGACCCACAGTCTCAAGCGGAACCAAAGGACTTTCAACACTTTGTGCAACTACTGATTCGGCCGTGTTACCCGCCAGACCCAGTGCAGTAAAAGATAGTGCGCTCAAAAAGAAAAGAGATCGAAGCTTCATCAGTTTCATCGGTATCCAACTCCCCCTATTAAATTCGACCCAAGAAGTTCTCCCCATGGTCAAAGCAAACTTACGCCGCGAGCTTATCATATGCAAAAGTGAAATCTCGGTTTTTATTCACAAATTGAGTTCGTCTTTAGACCCTAAGAAAAAAAACTAACTCTTTGAAAAAATAGTCACGGTGTGACGATAAGTTCACCAGCATGCATACCAAGCGGCAACGAAACAATCCTAATTCCCTATCAAAAAGCGTTCTCGAAACCCGCAATACAATTGGACGACAAAAAAAAGTTTGATATCTAAGTTGCTAACAAGATCGTTACGTTTGGCTTAGAAAAAACTTTATCGCTGGCGGTGGATCGGAGCTAGCTTGATGGCGATGAAAACGTCTATGTATTAATTCATCGAAGCGGCAACGTTGGCATGTCTTATAGGCCGTTTTAGAATCCGTCCAACCCAAGGATTCGGCAAGGTAACGCTGCACAGACGGTGCCACGTCAGCAATAAGTTCATCAGTTGTCAATGATGCGATCGGATGATTGTGTGCCGAGTTATGTGCAAATTGGTCACAGAATCTTTGGACTCTCTTTATCTTAGGACGTGACTTAGGATCCGTCGTTGACTTTTTATCTT
>JAJYGT010000039.1 GCA_021785005.1 Actinomycetes bacterium | reverse complement strand
TGCACGCAAACGTGCGCAGTAGTTGGCAGCTTCATCGTACAGACGAATCACTTCGATTTCCAACCCGCGATCGATCAGTAGCATCTCCTCTAGGGATCTACCCGGGCGAGTAATAATTCACAACACCGCAGGAATAATAATTTTACGTAGCCAGCTGCCACTGTTCGTCGAGCGCACGACGATAAATGCTCCCATCATCATCGATTTGGAAGAGATGAAGCCAACCATTACCCACTAGTTCGCGGACGAGCACGTGGCGGGAAATGATGCTTTCCATCTCTGCTTGGGGAGCCTCAATCAACACGTTAAGACGGATCGGCTCATGAACCCAACGATTGCCATCGTGCAGAGACTGCAAGCCGAAGCCGACACGCAAATCTCCTCCATTGCCTTCAAGAACCCCGATATCGCCTCCGACAACATTATGTAACACTTTATTACCGCTACCGAAATGGATATTGTCAACCATGGAGCCGTGGTATTGCATATTGATCCAGTTGGCCACCACCATCGGTGCAGTCATAATCAATTCTAATGTCGAAAAGCCCACGTCTTTTTGCCAGTCATAATCGTGCAAAAAAGCACGACCCTCCAAATCAACACCTCGTGTCCTCTGGCGAGGGGCAGCTATAAACGCCGCGTTGCCCGCAAGTGCCCACTCGGGTCTGACCTCTGCCCAGTCCCTGGTACGTCGCCGCATATCGCGCATGACCACCGTATCCGGTTGAGAAGCCGTACCCAGCAGATTAGCACGCTCCATCCGCGTAAGTTCACCCGCATTGACCAACCATTGGCGCAGTTGCGCCAGATCTTTGGCGTGTGTTGCCGGCAAATCACCCGTATCGAAAAGCGTTACTTCATCGGTTGTAGTGTCATGAAGTCCAGCGACGAAATAGGTATCTGCTGGAATTTTAAGCCCTTTCTCCTCAAGACCTCGCCGCGTTGTCGGATCATTGAGCAAAGCCACCGCGATCCTGGCACTGGCTTCGCCCGTCTGCCCAGCACATGCACCGCAATCGAGTGCTGTACCCTGCGGATTGTTAACCGTAGTACTGCCGTGGCCCGCTAAGAGCACTAAACGTGCAAATGTCTGTGTAAGGCCCATATTTTTTAAAATAAATTCCCCAATGCCTGCCTGCTCATTCTCTGGAATTCGAGTGCTCTTGGTGCTAGATTCACAGTTGCCACCGCCGATCAACTGTGGGCGCAGTCTTTGTTTTGTCTTCATATCGAGACCTTTTCGGTCTGGATGGGGCACTGTGCGGGTCCAATGCATACTGTCACCAAAAAGCTTTAAAGCAAATAGTAATCCAGTAGCTTCCACGAAGGTGAAAGTCGAAGCCGCTGATGTTTTAAAACCCTTCCAGGCAGTAGCTACGCGAAGATGTAATTGCCTTTTTTCGATTTGTCGTTGGGTTTCATTCGCGTCTGCGTGATTCAAGCCCTCACACACCCGATATGGAGGATCAAATATGACAGGGAGATGCCCTTTAGGCGTATTCGCCCCGAAGGGGACATACTCCATAAGAACACCAAAAAACCCTGCAAACCCCAAAGTTTGAATGTCCGATGACACCGTTTCGAGGGCGCGTCGAATAATTTCTGAACGCACGTCGATGCAAAATGCAGCCTGCACCGCTGGTCGCTCTGCGACCGCATTAGCTGGTTGCGAAGATTTTAATGATTTGATCAGTGAATGCTGATAGCCAATCTCAAGTGCGGTCTGTAAAACAGCATCGATATGCTCGGAGGCTATCTCCGAGGTCCTATTTTGTTGAGCATTCAACATCAGGCGCCATTGCTCCTTTACGATAATATCCGTACTGGTCTTGTGAAGAATGGCATCCCAACTCACGCGAATGGCGAGAAGGTCACGCAATGAATCATTGGTCTCACCCTTCAACTCGGCCTGCCAACGCAAATATCTAGCCCATCCAGCCCAGCCCCCGATACTCAGAAGTGCTGCCAAAAGATAATCATCGGTCAGATCGAACGGAACGGAAAGTTCTTGCAGACCCCAGGCGAGAGCTGCTTCAGCCGTTTTCGGGAGAGCGGCCGCTGCGTCTCTAATTCCGCGCAAACCGATCATTTTTGAACTCTTGTCGAAATGCATAAACTTTAACCACCCATCGAAAACAGGCCCGGTTCGCCACGGCATGTTCCATGTAGCTTGCCCCTCGTCGAAGTAAGCTGCGCAATATTGGCTAATCCTTTCCACAACGAAGCCCGGCCAATCGCGATGATCGTCCGCAAAAATGACATCAGCAAAAACTGGAAAAGGAGCCGTATATCGACTTGTCGATCGGTTTTTCATCGCCCGTTCTAATTGGGTTAAATCCCAGCTACTGCGCATCTCCTTCAGCGCTTCTTCTAAATTAGCTTTGGTGATCCGTCCATTGGCAATTTGCTCTTCATAATATGATCGTTGCATTGTCAGACCTTCACCGGTTATCCTGCGAAGGGTCTGATCCGCTTGCCAAAAAGTTTGGTCGCGCAAACCAAAGTACGGATTCACCGCGACAAAATTCTTGAGCGGCCAGAGGGGAGCAATTCTCAGGCATGCTCTCTCAATGTTGGCGTTAATGTCTTGATACTGGTTGGGTGTCACTGGGGCTTTCATATCTACTCTCCTGCGAAGATTGAACTTGTGGATTTATAGCGCTACAAAATTTTTGAGCGGTCGAAGGGTAGCAATTCTCAGGCATGCTCTCTCAATGTTGGCGTTAATGTCTTGATACTGGTTGGGTGTCACTGGGGCTTTCATATCTACTCTCCTGCGAAGATTGAACTTGTGGATGTGAGGTCGCATCCAGTCGTTTCCCTGCCTTCGGTGCATGAAGAAAAGCCATGTGGCTAAAGATCAGATCAACATATAGGCCATTGTATAAAGCCACATAAATAAACTGCCAAAAAGGCGACTTCTGAAGACGGGGCAAGAGCTGCTGAATGTGAAACAAGGAAAGAAATGCTGCTCCAATAAGTGCCAGTAACCAAATTGGAATACGATCCGCCTGTACGGTGGCACCGGGTACGCTCGTTCCCAGGATGTACGTAACGAAAGTATGTAACCCAAAATATGCCACACAGACAACGATGCTCAACACGGCCACACGGGATAGCAAAATACCGGCTCCGACCCCAGACTTATTAAGGGATTGCAGTAGGAGCTGGGCGGTCGCAATGGCGACGATAACTCCGATCGTCAGCAAAGTCGGCTGCTTTTGCAAGTCAATGCCAAATGCTAAGGCAACTCCAAACGTGACTACGGCTGATGCAAGAATTGCCAATTCAGCTCGTCCGAGAGTTTGTTTTATCTTTAGCTTATTGACAATTGGCCCACGGTAATTGTCTACCACGCTTCCGGATGACATGAACGCATGCGCCTTGTACACGGAGTGCGCGACAATATGGAGTACCGCTACACTGTACAAACCCATACCACATTCCATAAGCATGAAACCCAGCTGTGCGGAAGTCGAATACGCCAGAGACTCCTTGATATTGGTTTCTGTCATCATCATTAAAGATGATAAAAACGCTGACAAAAGCCCCGCAATGATGAGTACACTCCAAGCCCAGCTTACGTGGGTGATCATGGAACTAACACGCAAGAGCAGGAATGCGCCAGTATAAATAAGTCCCGCGTGCAATAGCGCCGAAATCTGCGTGGGCGCCTCCATAACTTGAACAAGCCAACCCTGCAGGGGAAACATCCCGCTTTTTAAAAAAGCACTGAACACGATCAGGCCCGTCGCAATCTGCAAACTTGCCGGAAGAGTTCCGTGCCACGCCTGCATCCACAGTGCAATTCCTGAAAATCCTGACCTTCCCGTAGTCCGGGCTATGAGCACGAAAGCGGTCAAAAGACTCACGTCCGCGATACGCGAAAACAAATATTTTTTACGGGCGAATACCACTGCGAGCGGACGGTCTCGATAAAATATCAATAGCTCATGTAAAAACATACTTGCGGCGACAAATAAAACCAAGAATCCCCAGATGTTATCCGTCGCAAGTAGAGCTAGAAATGCCCCCACAGTCAGACTCAGCCACTTGTGGAAGCTTCCCTCATGAACATCGCCTACCATGTAGCTGGCAGAGAATCTAGAGACGATCATCCCCATAAAAGAGACCAATAACAACATGATGAGCGTCAATGGATTAACCAGTGTTCGGACCGCAAAAGACCCTAACTTCCAAGGCATGTGAACCGACACATAGGTATGCGAGTGCTGCACTGTCATCAAATAAAGTACCGTGGCGGCAACGCTACAGAGTATTGCAAACCAATTAGCACCCTCACTAAGCGTCTTGACCCAGCGCACCCGCTTGTCGGCGTGAATCCCAACTAAAAGGCCAACCACCAACAATGGCCAAGGTGCAATCAACATAAGAGAGGATGCAATGTTCACAATCATACGAAACTCCTGCTTGAAATCTGGAATGTAACCTGCTGACTGGATTCTACAGTCTTACATAGTAAACAATACCATGTTCACAAGTAAATCAACCATTAAGATTCCTAAGCAATATGTTTTATTTTTATAAATGATTATTGACGCTTCGCATCTGGAGATAATTTGCAGACTTGTGTGGTGGCAACGCTGCCATTTTGATCACGTGAGACATTATTGTTGCTAAAGTATTGCGTCTGACTAGGAACCTCACACACGTAAGTAAACCGTCTGATCGGTGAACAACCAAACCAAACCGCTTCTTCTGAAACCATCATGGCTCGCAACATCGGACCATGATGTGAGCGTCTTACCGTTGACGTTGATTCCACGATATGTCGGGTATATGGGACAGAAAAAATGACCTTGATTTGATCACAACAAAAGTACAAGGGTACTGCCACTCTTAGCCGCTGTTAGAATATTAGGTGACGCACTTGAAATATATAAAAGCACCAGGGGTATTGTCTATACCGTTCGTAGTGCACGGGAGTTTGTAACCCAGATGGTCAACAACGAAAAAGGCGCCGAGCAACTAGAGAAATCACCATACGTTTATCTTATGCCGTTGAAGCTGGGGCCATTTTAAAAAGTCGCCAAAGACGCCTCCAACAAAGCTAAGGTCCGTTTCTCCATTAAACAGGAATGTAGAAATGAACAAATGAAGTCTTTTATGGTATCGAAGAGGATGCCTGAACATTAATTCCTCACCGAGTCAGAGATGGGGTCGATACCATGGCAGTGAACTATCGGACATTTGTCAACAATAAAAAAGATGCTTGTCATATCGTAGAAAACAATAAAACCTCCTCCTGGGTATCAAATGGCACCATTTAGGAGATTGTGACTACGATGCATTTACAACTGATCGAAAAGGCGAAACTCTCTTCCTCGAGGCCGACCACCAAGGACACGTCAATATACAACTTGGCATCAGGAATCTCAAAGGCTGTTGCAGATGGAATCACATCCCTCCAGACCCATGAATTCCAATGCCATCTGGTTAGATCTTGCGGATTTTTATACACAAACCGGAACGGTTCACTGCCTGTGTACGCGCTATTGCAGAATCTATCGTTACAACACCAAAGCTTCGTCGGTATTATTTCCACATTACAAGACGTATCACCTGCTCGGCTACTAATGTGATACTCCACCTAAACGATGCTGCCTCTAAAAAGACAAGCTCTTAGTGGCACTCAAGCGGATAAGAAAGTTTGAAATCCGCCTCACCTGATATCCTGACACGCCACATACACTTTGGAGAACTGCTCTAATCCAAGTTCATGCGTCCCCACCACACCTAAAATTAGTTCGCAATCTCGCAAACAACAATACAAGTTCAATTGCAAACCGTTCGATCATCAATTGGGCGCACTGAAACCAGATTCACACCACATGACCCGCTGCCAACCCGAACTCAACCGTGAGTCAGTATGATCTGGCGCCCCCCAAAAGGTTCATCTTGGGACTTTTTGGTTACTTGAAAAATGGCGGAAGCGTTGGACTTCACTAATTTTGAATCAATCAAAAAGAGTTAACTGCCACGCATCGTGATATACACTGAAAAAGGTGTCGTTCACACCTTCTCGCAGGTGGCATGCTTTAGCGAGAATACGCAAGGAGGTCTTATGCCTGAGAACAAACTAGGGTCGAAGCTGGCGCAAGGAGTACGCCAAGTTCAATCCAAGCAAGTTGAAGCGACGTCGACGTCGCCAAC
>JAJYGT010000151.1 GCA_021785005.1 Actinomycetes bacterium | reverse complement strand
GGTATGACCATTGGCCTCATCTTCGTGCGCTTTTCGATTAATTTTGCCGTGGCGTTTCTTACCTGTCTTGAGACCGTGTCATAATCATTTGCGCTTTGGCCAAGTGCACTCTGTACGGTATTTCGAACAGTAGTTTTAAGCTCAATTAACAATTCTTCGAATGACTCTGGGGCACCGCTGTCGCTGTGAACCCAACCTCGGGTTACTATATCCGGCCCGGTGATTATGGTTCCGGTAGCTACCTCGACCGCAACCACTACAACGACTACACCGTCAGCCGCAAGTGTCTTTCGATCTCGCAAAACGCCCTTTGAAAGCCCATCAACTATCCCGTCAACATATAAGTAATTCGCACTCACACGGTCAACAATACGAATATCGTCCTTGGTTACCTCGACAACATCTCCATCTAAACACACCAGAACATCCTTGGGGTCTGTTCCCATATCTATCCCGAGCTTGGCATGACTCGCGAGGTGGCGATATTCACCATGCACCGGTATAAAAGCCTGAGGTTGACAAATTGAGTGTAACAAGCGCAACTCGTCACGCTTCGCATGGCCCGACGTGTGAACTTTTGCCATACCGGCATGGATTACAGTCGCACCTTTTCGATGCAAACCGTTAATCACTTTACCTACCGCAGATTCGTTACCAGGAATGATATCCGCTGAGATAATAACGAGATCAGAACTAGTTAGCTTTAAAAACCGATTCTCATTGGCAGCCATCAGCGACAGTGCTGAAAGCGGTTCGCCCTGGGATCCAGTTGAGATAACACAGACTTTGTTGTCTGGATAACTGTGCACAGATTCAATATCGGCGAGACTCGACTCTGGTATATCAAGTAAGCCCAGTTGACGTGCCATTGCAATATTTTTGCCCATAGAACGCCCAAGAGGAAATATCGTTCTACCAGCGTCTATCGCAGCGTCTGCAATTTGCTGAATTCGATGAATATGAGATGCAAAACAAGTAACAATCGCCCTTTTAGTGGGCATAGTTGCGAGCAATCGTTCGATGACCGGACCCACTTCGGATTCAGAATCGGAATGTCCGGCCTCTTCGGCGTTAGTAGAGTCAGCAAGCAGTAAGCGAACACCCTCCTGACGTGAGATTTCACCCAAACGCCCCAGGTCAGTAAGCCTGCCATCCACCGGTGTTAGGTCAATTTTAAAGTCTCCGGAATGAATTATTGTTCCAATGCGAGTGCGTATCGCTAATCCAAACGAATCAGGAACCGAATGGGTCACCGGGATAAATTCGACCTGAAAATTTCCTACGGACACTTTTTCACCGTCTGAAACCACATGCATGGCCGCTTTGGAGCCAAGTTGCGCCTCATCTATCCTTGAACTAGCCAATTTGAGTGCGATCGCAGATCCGTAGATATCCAACGACATTTCGCGTAAAAGGTACTGCAATGCACCAATATGATCCTCGTGGCCGTGAGTGATCACGACCCCAACAATTTTCGTTCGATTCTCTAAAAGGTACGAAAAGTCTGGCAGAATTAAATCTACTCCCGGAGTATCAAGTGTGGGAAACATCAACCCACAATCAATAATAAGAATCTCTCCATCGAGTTCTAATGCGGCACAGTTTCGTCCGATTTCACCGAGCCCACCTAGGAATACAACCCTCAGGGCTTTTTCTGCTGTCATAATTTCCGTGCTCAAAACACTTCCTCTGTAGTAAGTTCGTGGAGCGCGGTCCGAAGTTGCTTAAGAACAACCCTCGCGCTCTCATCTAATCCAATTGGCGCCGTTCCCACGGGAAGGCGGCAATCACCAACCTCAAATCCAAGTTCGCGCATCATTACTTTTGCCGGAATTGGATTTGGCGCAAATTCTGAAGTCTCAAACCTGTACGACGGCATCAATAAAGAGTTCAATCGAATCGCCATCTGATTTTCGCCTTTTTGAAAACTTTCAATCATTTGTGCAAATAATGAGGTGGCCCAATGTGTCGCTACACCAATGACGCCGATTGCACCGATCGCCAAAAGAGGCAATGTCAGTGAATCATCGCCCGAATAAACATCAATTCGCGACTTTAAATGGGCTAGCACTTGTGCGGTGACTGCTGGATCGCCTGCCGCGTCTTTCAGTCCCACCACGTTAGAATTGCGTTCCACTAACGAATACAACGTCTCAGATGCGATCTTTCGACCCGTTCTAACAGGAATGTCGTACACAATGACCGGCAAAGAGGTGGCTCTCGCCATTGCCTCAAAATGACCCAAAATCCCACTTTGCGGGGGTCTATTGTAATAAGGCGCAACCGCTAGTATTCCCGATACTCCCAACTGCGAAGCTGACTTTGTCATATTTATCGAATGCGGAGTGTCGTTGCTACCAGAACCTGCAATTACTGGAATGGTCAAGGTCTCGCTAATCGTTGTCCAAAGCTCTAGTTTTTCTGCATCGGTAAGCGTTGATGCTTCGCCCGTGGTACCTGAAACAACAACAGCGGTGTTTCCCTCATTTTGCAAAAACTTCGCTACCCGCACCGTTTCGTCGATGTCAAGATCACCATCTTGGTCAAATGCGGTAATCATCGCAGTTATTACCCGACCAAATTCTTGCTCTGCGAGACCCATTTCCTCTCCTTTGTCGAATCAATCCAGTGTTGAACGAACTTCTTGAGTCCCACGCCCAAGATTGAAGCATCGGATCACCGCAATCGAATTTGCGACCCGTAAGCTAAATTAAAAAATATAGGCACTTAAACTACGTCTGACCTACTCAAAGGACGTAACGGAATCTAAGAGTATGTCTAAGCCCATAGTAAGCCCGCCCAAGGTGTGAATCCTCTTAATTGCTAACAGCACTCCTGGCATAAAAGACGACCGATCATAAGAGTCATGCCTGATACTCAAGGTCTGACCCGTCGTGCCAAAAATTACCTCTTGGTGAGCAATCATTCCACGCATGCGAACGGAGTGGATATTTACCCCAGCTCCAAAACGATTTCCTCGAGCACCAGGAAGCTCCGCGGTAGTTTTATCATCTATGAACTTCTCACCTCCTCGCGACTCGGTAATTCGTTTGGCCGTAGAAAGCGCAGTGCCACTTGGTGCATCAAGTTTATTTTCGTGATGAAGTTCAATGATCTCAGCAGTATCAAAAAATATTGCGGCCTGTGATGCGAATTTCATCATCAAAACTGCACCAATTGCAAAATTCGAAGCAATCAAGCAACTCGATTTACTATTTTCAAAAGCATTTTGTATTAAGTCAAACTGCTCAGATGATAACCCCGTGGTACCTATGACGCTATGAATACCAACATTCGCGCAGTAAAGTGCGTTATCAAACGCCGCATCTGCCCTGGTGAAATCCACCGCAACGTCAACATGATCAACAGGCATCGCCTCTTTTTGACCCAAGATAAACAGACCAGTTCCAAGAATTCCAGTAGCTTGACCCAGATCGATTCCAGCCAGACGTGGATCTAGTACGCATGCAAGTTCCAAACTGGGATCGTCGACGACGGCGCGACAGACTGTCGCGCCCATCGCGCCACCAGCACCAAAAACAGCTACTCTTATCTTGGTCATTAAACCTCTAGATCGAACAAATGACTGAGAACGGATATAATCTTGCTACAGGCGTACAGACCTTAACGCCTTTGATCTCGTCTCGGGCGTTGACGACGAGACCGATCACCTGATCGCGAATCAGAATTACCAAATTGTCTGGGTTCTGATACCTGTGGTCCAAGGTCGCCATACTCTTGTTTTAGCTCATTTTCGAAAGCATCCTCGAAGGATACAACCTCTACATCGTTATCCTGTGAAGGTCGAGTCGTTCGTTGAAAACTTCGCGTTTCCGGTTCAGAACTTACTGAAGTTGGCTCAGAATCTGAGTCGCTAAAATCTTGAGACGCATCAGAGGCCAAAGACAAAGAAAGTTTTCCGGTTGGATCAATCTCGTCAACGATGACAGATAACTCGTCGCCCATCGACAACACATCTTCAACTCGATCTATACGTTTTCCGCCACCAATTTTCGAGATGTGCAGCAAACCGTCACGTCCTGGCAAGATGTTGACAAATGCCCCAAATTTAGCAATTCCTACTACTTTACCTTTGTAGTTAGCACCGAGTTCTGCCCTTGGAGGATTGACTATCGACAAAATACGACTACGTGCATCTTCGACATCTTCAATATCTCGTGATCCCACCGTGACGATGGCTACATCGCCTCTTTCGTCCAGGCTTATTTCGGCACCCGTATCAAGCTGAATCTGATTGATCATCTTCCCCTTGGGTCCGATAACTTCGCCCATCTTATCAATTGGAATCTCAAAACTCACAATCTTCGGTGCATTCACATTGAGCTCGTGACGTGGTTCAGCTATGGCACCAAGCATCACTTCGAGTACCGTCATTCGCGCCGTCTTTGCCTGAGTAAGCGCCCCAGCCAAAACTGTGGCGGGTATACCGTCAATCTTGGTATCAAGCTGAAGTGCTGTCACGAAATCTGCAGTTCCGGCAACTTTAAAATCCATATCGCCGAATGCATCTTCCGCACCGAGAATGTCGGTCAAAGTTCTATATTCACCGTCGTGATATACCAAGCCCATCGCAATTCCAGCGACTGGTGCCTTTATCGGAACACCTGCATCCATCAAGGATAAGGTTGAACCACAAACCGATGCCATCGAAGTTGATCCGTTCGAAGAAAACGCCTCAGAGACCAATCGCAATGCGTATGGAAATTCGTCCTCGTTAGGTATCACAGGTACAAGTGCTCGTTCAGCTAAAAGGCCATGTCCGATCTCACGTCGTTTTGGAGCACGCATGAATCCGACTTCGCCGGTCGAAAACGGAGGAAAATTGTAGTGGTGCATATAACGTTTGAAATCGTCTGTTCCCAAAGAATCAAGCATCTGGTTCATTTTTGACATTCCCAGGGTACAAACGTTTAGCACCTGTGTTTCGCCACGCTGGAAAAGCGCGGAACCATGCGCGGTTGGTATCAGTCCAACTTCCGCCGACAATGGACGAATGGTGGTCAGATCTCGACCGTCAATTCGAATGCCGTCGTTTATGATGCGCTCACGAATGACACGCTTGGTCAAACCTTTTATCACATAAGCAATTTGACCACTAGAGTCAGGGAATTCCTCAGCGAGAGTTTCTTGGGTCTGAGTTGAGACAGCAGCAAGTGCCGCCTCGCGATCTGCTTTACCTGCGATTACATTCGCCTCACGCAAAGCTTGGAGGGCTAGTTCTTCTACTCGTGCTGCAATCTCTGGGGTGTAGTCAACACTTGGGATGTACTCCATTGGAGTAATCTCACCAACCGCTTCAACCAATCTGCGTTGGAGTTCTATAGACTCACGAATCCAGATCTTGGCTAACTCTAAACCTTGTGCAATAACTTCCTCGGTGACATGAGGAGAGCCATCTTGGTAATTATCCCAAGAGGATTCAGTTCCTCCGGCTTCAACCATAATGATCCCTATATCGCCAGCATTTTCTCCGTCAAGTACTTCACGACCAGCTACCACTAGTTCAAATGAGGACGCGTCGCCGTCCGAATACGATGGATGTGCTATCCAGGTTCCGTCTTTGCCATACGATATTCGGACTCCGCCAACGGGACCCTCAAATGGAATACCTGAGATCATCAATGCCGCGGATGCGGCATTGATTGCCAAAACATCGTAAGGGTTCTCCTGATCCGCACCAAGAACTGTACCTACCACATGTACTTCGTGGCGAAAATCCTTCGGAAAACAGGGCCTGAGTGGTCGGTCAATCAATCTAGCTGCAAGAACAGCAAAATCTGTGGATTTCCCTTCTCTTCTAAAAAAGGACCCTGGAATACGCCCAACCGCATACATTCGTTCTTCGATGTCGACAGTTAAGGGAAAAAAGTCAATTCCAGCTTTGACAGTTTTTGCCGCGACCGCGGTAGCTAATACCATCGTGTCGCCAATGCGAGCGACTACCGCTCCATTAGCCAATGGGGCGAGTTTTCCTGTTTCGAAAGACAACGTCTTTCCTGTCGTTGACAGTTCAGCTTCAACCCGTGTTATTTTATTACTCATTTTTCCTCATGTTTTGTGTGTAATCACACTCTGGTCCTACCAGAGATTTCCCGATTACTGAGCCATTTATGGCACAAAGCGCTATGCCGCACATAGGTCAAGACGTTTTAGA
>JAJYGT010000027.1 GCA_021785005.1 Actinomycetes bacterium | reverse complement strand
CACTGGAGATAAAAAGTGGCGAATTGACCTACATTTCGGGTCCCAATGGTGCGGGGAAAACTACTTTGCTGAGAGTTATCGCCGGATTAGTGCGAATAGACAGTGGCGAAGCGCAGGTTTTAAAGGTTTCGTTGCCAGGTGGAGAGAGACTTTTACGACCCAAAATCGGATTAGTAAGCCATCAGAGTTTATTGTATGAAGATTTAACTGTTCGAGAGAATCTGAAATTTCAGGCCAAGCTTTTGAAACTTGAAACTAAAAGAATGGAAAAAGCTATGGATCTTCTCGGCGTTTCATCGCGCCTTGCTGATCAGGTAGTGTCTTCGTTATCGTCGGGACAAAAAAAGCGAGTATCGCTTTGTGCGCTACTAATGAAAAATCCGCCGATTTGGCTGTTGGATGAACCTCATGCTAGCTTAGACAAAAGCGCAAGAATTTTATTAGATGAGTTGATTTTCCAAGCGTGTGCCCGTGGTACTACGATTTTAATCTCGTCTCATGAGCAGCTTGAACTGCGAATCCAGAGTTCGCGCCGTGTGTTGATGGTAGGAGGACGGATCCACGATCTGGATCAGAATCCCAACTCTGCATAAATTCATGGTTTAGTATTGGAGAAGTCGCAGTTTGATCAGCGAATCTATAGCAGTTGCAATCAAAGATTTGCGAGTTGAACGACGCTCAAAAGTCGGTTTGAACCAAGTATTGCCATTCAGTTTGGTCGTAGTACTACTTTTTGGATTTTCCCTAAATACGCAGAGTCGCGTACTAACGACAATTGCGCCTGGTCTTTTTTGGGTGGCTATTACATTTTCAAGCCTGTATCTCATCTCGCGCACCATGAGACTCGAAAGGGAAAATGGAGCTTTGGATGGCCTATTTTTGCTGGGTATTAGCTCGGTGTCAATTTTTATCGGCAAGTTACTAGCTCTTTTATTGACTATTTTTGTGCTTGAAGTCATTCAAATAGCGGCAGTTGTAATTTTATTTAGTGTGCATTTTGAGTCGATCGCGCTTATATGTATCTCTACAATCCTTGCTACTGTTGGTATTGGAACGGTCGGACTGATATACGGATCTTTAGCGAGTGACGATCGACTTGGGGAAAGTTTAGTTCCTTTGTTGGTTTTGCCCATTTTGGCGCCGATAATTATAGCTGCGACGAACTGTTGGAGTGATGCGCTAGGGAACCACGGCGGGCTGGGAGATCCATGGTTGGTTTTATTGACAGTTTTCGCCATAGTGTTTCTAACGGTAGGAGTCTCGAGCTTCGGGGCGATTTTGGAGGATTAGACCATTGAGAATGCCAGTTGTGCGAACGATAATTGGAGTACTTTCCCTTGTCTCAGTGATTGTCACGGTGATATTGGGACTATTCATCACTCCGCCTGATGTCGTGCAAGGAAACTTGGCTCGGTTATTGTATGTACACCCGCCCGTTGCGTGGGTTGCATATCTTGCATATGGAGTCACCTCTCTTGCGTCGGGATTATATCTTTGGAAACCAACTCGATCTATGCGTTGGGACCAAATAGCCGCTTCATCCGCGGAGGTGGGCGTGGTGTTTACTGCACTTACCCTGGTTACTGGGTCGATTTGGGGAAGACCTGCTTGGGGTGTTTGGTGGACATGGGACGCCAGACTCACGACTACCGCTATTTTGCTGGTGCTTTATTTGGGATACTTAGCACTGCGGCGAGTACAAGTTTCACGTGAAAAACGTGCGAAACGATCTGCAATTGCGGCGCTGATAGCGTTTATCGACGTTCCCATTGTACATGAGTCGGTTAACTGGTGGAGAACGTTGCATCAAGGAGCTACAGTCGCGTCGATTGGCACCAATTCAAAAATCCATGGAATTATGGCATGGACACTGCTACTTGGCTTTATTGCATTTACGCTAGTTTACGTTTGGATGGTCATTCTTAGGTATGAAGTTACTGTTACAGAGGATGCAATAGAGGCTTTGAACATCAGCGCTTGGACACTTGAACGTGAAAATGAAATCGGATCATTGAGCGATGAAATAGCCGGACTGCTCAGCGACAATAAAGATCGAACTGGTACGTCCAGTAGCAAGGTGAGGTGAAAAATGAACGGCTATGTTGAAGCTGGATACGCGGTTGCATTAGGAACATTAGGAGCATATTCGCTTTGGCTGCTTCAGCGGAGCGTAAAGCTCAAACGTGCACTAATTCCAATCAAGGTAACAGATGATGAGGAAGCGAATCCAAAGGGACAATAGTGCTGGATCAAGGAAAAATTAGCGAACTGTTGGCGTCGCGCGCGGTTGGTTCCAATTCACACTCCAAGTCGAATTCTAGGCTCAAACGAATCCGGCTTTGGCTGCCGATTATCGTGCTGGGGGCGTCGCTGGCGTTTCTTATTTACCAGGGGTTAGGGAATTCTCTTGTATATTTCCATACCGTGGATGAAGCACTCGCCTTACGACCGTCTCTAGGAACTACTACATTTCGGCTAGAGGGTGTTGTGGTCGCAGGATCAGTACATTCGAATACTTTTGGCGGAGTAGATTTTTATGTCTCTGGGACGGACGGCAAACGAATCTTCGTGCAGGACTCTGCTAATCCTCCCGAACTGTTCCAGCCGAATCTGCCGGTGGTCTTGGTCGGATATTTTTCTGGGCTCACTTTCAAATCGGATCAAATCATGGTGAAGCATTCTGCTAACTATATCGCCGCTTACCCGAACCGTGTTTCCTCGCTTCATGGGAAAAAACTGTGAATTCAGTTTTAGGAACTATCGGTCTTTTAATATCGTTAGTTGGGTCTATGGCTGGAATTGCGGCTTATGGTATCGGAATTTATCGAAAGAATCTTTTTCAGATGCGCCGAGCCTCCGGTTTTGTTTACCTAGTCTTGTTTGGCGCAATTTTAAGTACTTTTGCCATGCAAAGGGCGCTTTTGACGCACGACTTTTCGATCGCATATGTGGCGCAGAATTCTTCAATCGAGACTCCGCTTTTGTATCAAATAACCGGCATGTGGTCGTCGCTGTCGGGATCGATATTGCTATGGGCTACAGTTCTTTCGTTTTATCTTGCTCTGTTTGTTTTTCGTTATAGAAAACGAGTCACAGATTCCAGCTTTGCATGGGCTGGACTCGTTGGTCTAGTAATCGCGGGGTACTTTTTTGCGTTGATGCTGCATTCGGCGAACCCTTTTTTGACGCTTGCTCATCCGCCGATTGATGGCGCAGGACCCAACCCATTATTGCAGGACTACCCGCTTGTAGCGTTTCATCCTCCCATGCTTTATCTGGGGTATGTAGGATTTACGATCCCGTTTGCGTTTGCTATATCGTCGCTTATAACGAATCGCGCGGATTCAGCGTGGGCCAAGGAAACGAGATTTTGGGCGTTGTTGGCCTGGACTTTTCTTACTTTAGGGATTTTCCTGGGCGCTTGGTGGTCGTATCAAGTATTGGGTTGGGGAGGTTATTGGGCTTGGGATCCGGTTGAAAACGCTGCGTTTTTACCCTGGCTTTGCGGTACCGCCTATCTTCACTCTTCGATGACTTCTAGCAAAGGCGGAAATCTTCGCGTTTGGAACGTTTCATTGTTGGTAGCGACATTTTCGCTTACTATTCTTGGTACGTTTTTTACGCGGTCTGGTGTCTTACAGTCTGTTCATTCGTTTTCTGGATCAACACTAGGACCGGATTTAATTGTTTTTTTCGCGCTCACAACAATTGCATCAATGGTATTGATTGGTTGGCGCTCCTCTTCTTTGCGAAGCGGATTTTTGACCAAGGGTGGTTTTACCCGAGATGTTTCCTATGTGATCAATAATCTACTTTTTAGTGCATTTGCCGCAATAGTACTGTTGGGGACTACATTCCCGTTGCTAGCACAGGCGGTAAATGGCTCAATCGTGTCGGTCGGTCCCCCATTTTTCAATGCGTTTTCTGCTCCTCTGGCCTTAGCACTTCTCTTTTTTATGACGGTTTCACCGTATGCATCTCAGAGACCTATCAAAATCGCCAAGATGTTTGAGGCTCTTTTCGTGCCACTCTTGATGGCTTTAATTGTTGTTTTTGTGTCCGTGATGTTGGGTGTGAAGGATAAAGGTTTAATCGCGGCGTACGGTTTTGGATCGTTCGTAATTTTTGGCACCGTTGCTCGTGCTTACAGCGCGATTGGCGCGATCCTTGGGAGCAAAGGACGAAAAGCGACACGCATCCTGGGACAGCTAGGCTCAAATATTGCACACCTCGGTGTTGGTGTGGTGGCTATTGCGCTGGCCACGTCTACCGCTTTTGGTACACACAGCGAGGTAAAGCTAGTACCGCATGGAACATCGTATCTTTATGGCCACAGTTTTTATTATCAGGGAGTACAAACTTTAGTTACTCCTTCTAGAACGTCTCTTAGGGCTGTAATATTCATTGATGGACAGGGCCCTTACTATCCTTCTGTCTCGCAATTTGGAACCAATCCACAAGTCGTAGGTACTCCAAGCGTAAGAGCTGGTGTGGTTCGCGATATATACCTAACTCTTGATTCTCCCCCGACAAAATCTTCGTCTTCGATTTTGCTAGGAGTTGTAATCGAACCCTTTGTTTCGTGGCTTTGGGTAGGTGGTGGGTTGATGGGATTAGGTGGCCTTGTGGCCTTGTACGCATCCATGCGACGCAGAGGTCTGACTAAGGACTCTACTATCGGTTCGTCTCGTAAAGACGACTTGAAAAGCACTGTTGAGAAGTCTGAACTTAGTCAGTTATCGTCCTTGGACGTACCTTGAGTACTGAATTCCGTACTCGCGATTCGCGATTTATGAGTTCGCAAAATTCAAAGCCTAAACGGCGTTGGACTTACGTAGTAATTGCCTTGGCAACAATCGGGGTCGTAACCTTTTCTGTCTTTGCAGCAATTCCAAAACAAACACCGACAACTAGCATAGCTTCGTCGACTTTGATAGGCAAACAAGCGCCTGATATTATTGGTATGACTCAAAATTCAAGTAGGTACAATTTAGGAAAGCTCAAAGGGAATTATGTTTTCGTCAATTTCTTTGCAAGCTGGTGCGTTCCGTGTCGTACCGAAACAGCTGCCATCGAGTCATTTCTAGCGAAGGCACCCAAAACTATATTTGCAAATCACGTTAGTATTGTGGGCGTAACAGTAAACGATCGAAGCGCAAGCGCAGCCCAGTTCGTCCGCGCCAATTCGATCTCGTGGCCCGTAATATTTGACGGATCGGGAGTTATAGGTCTTTCATGGGGTGTTGGAAGCCCGCCCCAGACATTTTTGGTGGCGCCAAACGGAAACGTGATCACCAGAATTGTAGGACCGGTTACTGAAGGTGGAATGATGTCGCTCATGAACCTTGCGTATTCAACTTACGGACCCTAGGATTAAGGCCATTTAAAAAATGAAAGTGCTTTATGTTAGCAGAGCGATTTTGTTGATTAACGAATGTGGGGGCGCTTGAGTGCATCGTTAAAATCTCACGTTGAACCAGCCGTTAGGAGATTGAATTTGCGACTGGGCGCACTTGTTGTTCTCTTTTTACTGGTTTTATTGGGATATGTATTTGTGCATCCGGCGCCGTCTGGTGACCAAAGTAGGATTAGCTATCTAGAGTCAGTCGTAAAGTGTCCAACTTGTATTTCGGTTTCTACCAAGGACGCTAACACCGCGTCAGCTTTTGCACTTAGAAACTATATTTCTGACATGGTGCACCAAGGCGTCTCGAACGCTCAAATATTGACTCAACTTACCACCATTTATGGCGAGTCGATCTTGCTTTTCCCTCAAGCAAATAAGGGTGGAGATGTCTTAGTCGGTTTAGGTTTGATTGCTGCAATACTTTTACCAGGTGGTGGTTTTGTTTATTATCGACTACGCCGCAACACAGACGCGACCAAATTCGCCGTCGCAGAACCTAATGGTCAGACAAGTGATGCGACAAATACCGGTTTCAATTCCTTTGAGTTGGCTCAACTGGCGAGATTCGAACAAGTTGCCTCAACAACTTCCAATGACGCACACCATATACCGGTTAGAGGATGGGCTATTTTCACCCGGCTAACTTTTGGGCAGAGGTTGCTCATGATGTTTGGTTCACTTACTTTGATGGTCGGTATTGCATTTTTGTTGTTCGGCGCATTGAATTCCCAAAGGCAAAGTCTTGCAAATGGCGCTTCAGTTACGAGTGAAATCCAGAATGCC